>DATAJN010000182.1:0-8241 GCA_036262105.1 Ilumatobacteraceae bacterium | reverse complement strand
CTGGAGATCCGACGAGAGGTCCTCGGCACCGACTACGTCGACGCAAACCTCGCCGGCACTGACGAGTTCATGATGGGCTTTCAGCGCCTCCTGACGGAGTGGGTTTGGGGCTACGCATGGAGCCGACCAGGTCTGGACAGGAAGACGAGAAGCATGCTGAACCTGGCGATCCTCACGGCCCTTGGCCGTCCGCAAGAACTCGGCGTCTACGTCAAGGGTGCGCTCTCGACGGGGGTCTCAGTCGCTGAGATCCAGGAGGTGCTGCTACACGCGACGGTTTACTGTGGGACCCCAGCGGGTCGGCAAGCGTTCCAGGCCGCGCACGAAGCGCTCAAAGGTGAGGGTGCCCTCGAGGCAGCGCCATAGACGGTCCGATCGACGGCTAGGTGGGACCTAGCGGTGGCAGGACATGGGCGATGCCGCCCACCGCTGAGCGGTTCGGGATCGAGCGCCTCGGAGTTTGGCTTCGACGTTCGGATTGTTGGTCAGCGTTCGGATGACGGTTCGACGTGCTCAGCGCCTGGTCGCGGCAGTGTTGGCAGTGCACAGTCGCAAGGTGAGATCAGCCTCTGGCAGCGGCCGGCTGAATAGGTAACCCTGGGCGGTGTCGCAGCCGTACTCCAGGAGAAGCGCACCACTGCAGCGCAGGACGGGTCGTCCTGCATCCTGGCCACGAAGCCGACGTCGATCTTCAAGATGTCGACGGGTAGCTCGGTGATGCGGGTGAGGCTGCTGAAGCCGGTCCCGAGATCGTCGATGGCCACCTTCACACCGATTTCTCGCATGCGCAGCAACTCCTTGCGCATCGAGTCGACGAGCATCGGCATGTGGGTCTCGGTGAGCTCCAGCACCAGCTGACCGGGATCGAGGCCGGACCGCTGCAGAGCGTCGTCGACGTCCGCGCGAAGGTTGCCGGACTCGAGTTGGCGGCCGGAGATGTTGACGTGAACCAAAGGACTGGCAGGACCACGGATGTCTCGTTTCAACGTCTGATGAGCGGGGTACGTTCGCCGTCCGGGCGGGCGCGAATGAGTCGAACCGCTCTCTGCGCGCACAGATCAGTGCGTCGAAACACACGGGAGCAAGATCATGAAATTGAAGTTCGCCTCTAGAACGGCAATAGCACTCGCACTAACTGGTGCTGCGACATTCGCAGGCGTGCAATCGGCGTCGGCGGTGTCGGGCTCGATCACGAGCTACACCACTCCCGTCGACTTGACCTTCGAGGGTGGGGGACTGCAGGGGCCGCCTTGATGACGCTGAACACCGCTGGCGGCGACGTGTTGCTCACCTACTGCATCGACCTCAACACCCACACCAACGTCGGCGTCACCTACGACGAGGGCAGCTGGACGCAGGCCAACGTCCCCGACATCGCCAAGGTCACAGCTGTCCTGCAAGCCTCGTATCCGGTGCGTACGCTCGCCGAGGTCCGCCAAGCCTCTGGCATCGCCACGCTCACCGAGCAAGACGCGATCGCCGGGACTCAAGCGACGATCTGGCACTTCACCGATCTGATCAACCTCGACAGGAATGTTCCGACCCAGGATGCCACCTCGGCCGGCTCTACGACTATCTCCTCGCGGTTGCGAGCAATCCCGCCGTCGAACCCGAGCCGGCGCTGAGCATCACGCCAACTGCTGTCAGCGGAAACGTTGGTACTCGAGTCGGGCCGTTCACACTCAACGTCAGTCCGCCAAGCGCCGCCGTCACCGTGAGCAACGACGCGGGCATCGGCTTTACCGACGGCAGCGGGAACGCGATCGTCCCGACCACCGACGGCCAACTCTTCTGGATCACTCCTACTGCTGAGGGCAGCTTCCATATCAACGCCACAGCCCAACTCGCGGTACCGACCGGACGCGTCTTCCTGCACTCGACAACTCCTGACGATCCCAACACGTACCAAAAGCTGGTGCTCGCCAAGTCAACTGCCGCCACCACCACTGCAACGGCATCGTTCGACTCGACGCCCGTGCCACCAACCACCACACAGGCACCCACGACCACCAACGAGACACCGACCACGACAACCACGCAAGTGTCGGCGAGCACAACCGAGATCTTGACAACGGCGACCCCGACAACCTCGGGCGCGACCAACTCTCAAGCACCGACGACAACTGACGCCGCGGTTGTCCAAGCGTTGCCGCCCGTCCCAAGCAACGCCAGTTCGCTGGATGTGTCTACGCGGTCAGGCCAGGTTTCACTGCCGGTCACGGGTTCGTCTTCGACGCTGCCGGGACTGTTCCTGGCAGCGGGGACACTGCTGCTCGGCATCGCCATCACAGCGATGACTCGTCGTCGCCGCATCCTGGACTGAAGTTCCCGGGCGCGAAATGGAAGCGTGGCTTCCGAAATCGATCCCATTGGCCCTGCTTGGGATCGAATATGGAAGCACCGATTCCGAAATCGCGCCCAACATTGGTCGCCCACGACAGCCTCGTGGCGGACTATCGTCCTGGTCAGCACGGTGCCCAGTGCCGCGGCTGAATCGGCGGGTCGTGATTGACAGCTGGAAGATTTCCCGTACCTTTTGTCGAGGGTAGTCCTCTACCATTTATCGATCCCCCGCCGGGTTAGCTCAGTCGGCAGAGCACTTCACTTGTAATGAAGATGTCGTGGGTTCGATTCCCACACCCGGCTCCACCCTCGTCACGATGCCAGCAACGGCGACAGCAACTCGCGGCGCAGGTGAACGAGCTTCGGCGATGGTTCGGTGGCGGCCCAGGTGTCGGCCACCAGCGCGCGTTCGTAGCTCTCCCACTCGCCGCGCACGCCGGCGAGATCACCACGATGAGCGTGAGCACGCATTCGAAGGGCGATCAGTTCCTCATGACCGGCGAGAACCTTCAAGCCCTGCCCGGTGGCCCAGAACACTCCGTCGACATCGCCGATCGACAGGTAGTGACCGGCGAGATCGGCAGCCGCTGTGGTGGCCAGCAACACATGAGCCGACGTGATCCCCTCTGCATCGGGCCACAGGTACGACGTACCCGCAAATGGCATGCCCTGGATCAACGCGACTCCGGGGTGCAGTACAGCGATCGCTGCAGCGCTGTCGAGATCGCGGGCTGCGGCAACTCGATCGGCGAGCAGTTCCGCGTCGCTGATGACGAGTTCGTGCAGCGGCAGGTCTTCGTTCATGGTGCGCCCGACCCATTCAGCCCCTGTGGGCGGAGGCACCACCTTGGCCATTGCCCGGCGTGCGTCGCTGACGACGTTGGAGAACGTGGCATCACGCACCGCGAGATCCCACAACGCCGTGCGAGCCGATGTCCTCGTCGGACGGGAGCGATGTTGGCTCAACCACACCACCAGCTCTTGTGCCTTGGATCGATCGAACGCAACCGGTAGGCCGTGGGTCGACTCGATCGCTACCTGGCCGAGCACGTGCACGAGGAACGCGTGTGCCCGAACATAAAACTCCGCCGAAGCCGTTGGTGGATCCTTCACGATCTCGAGGGCGGCTTCCAGCGGCCGCTCGGCACAGCGAAGCAACTCGTCGACAGCGGCGACATCGACTGCCGACAAGCCGACCGGGGTGACCCGGCGGCCCAGCGGCTCGAGCACGAAGTCGATGTCGTCGGCGCGCAACACCGCGCCTGCACCCGGAACTTGCCGATCGATCATCACACCCACACCTCGGCCGCCGCGGCCGGCGATCGACAACAACGCAGCGAGATCAGCCGTGTCGCTTGCGCCGACCGACAGCAACAGCGACGGCTCCCACGCCTCGCCGCCTGCGGCCGCGACCCGCAACGCGAAGGTGCTCAACGAGTCGCTGGTGGCATCGGCGGTGCTGCCAACTGTGGACTGCAAGGCCGCGATGGCCTCCTGGAGCGTGTCCAGCGACTCGACGTTGCAGCTGCCGAGCTGGGACTCAGCTTCCAGGCCGACGGTGAAGATACGACTGGACTCTGCAAAGGGTGAGACGGCCAATGAAGCGGCCGCGCAGCGCACGATCGACGCGGCGACAGCCGGTGCGGCATCGATGGCCAACGAGCCGACAGCCTCGAGGTCGACGAACAGGCGGCCTCCCGCAGATTCGCCGATATGCACGATCGCCGGACATGGCTGGTTCGATCGACGGGCATCGCCGGCGAGATCGGCGAGTGGTACGTCGGCCGGAAGACGCCAT
This sequence comes from Ilumatobacteraceae bacterium, assembly GCA_036262105.1. Taxonomy (GTDB): domain Bacteria; phylum Actinomycetota; class Acidimicrobiia; order Acidimicrobiales; family Ilumatobacteraceae; genus JAENVT01. The sequence goes on along the minus strand of DATAJN010000182.1, from coordinate 4,100 downwards.
GCGCCCGACTCGAGATCGAGCAGCCAAGGAGCCGGCGCGACCGTTGCAGGGCGGTCGGTGTACAGCCGGATCTCACCGTCGTCATCGATCTCGATGGCCAGCGGGCGAGCCTGCTGGCCTACCAACTGGTGCCCAGCGCAACGCAACGCCAGATCGATGCGTGCAAGCTGGTCGGCGGCGCTCAACGAACGCAGCAGCATCTCCGTCTCGATCGCCTCTTCGGTGGGAGCCACCAGGCGAGCACCGACTCGCGCGCCGCGCAGCTGTTGGCGGCGCCGGCTGCCGAGCGCGGCGATCGCCCCGCCCGCCAAGACGACGGCCGCGGCCAGGCCAGTTGCCACTCCGACCCCGTCGTCGGACCAGTCGTCGGTGATCGCCGAGAAACGAGGGTCGTCGGCACCGCGAGAGGTGTTCGATGAGCTCTCCGAAGGAATGGAAGCGGTTGGAGCCGGCTGTGCCGGGACAGACGCCGCGGTGGTCGGGGACGGTGAGCCAATCGAGAACGGTGCGTCGGTGGATAGCGGAGCGTCGGTCACGACCGCGGCATCCGGTACTGGGGCAACCTGCACCGGCGCAGTTGTCGGCGCCGGAAAGACAACCTCCGGCACCACCTGCACACCGAGTTGGACGACGTCGCCGGGTCGGATCAGACGGGCATCGGAGTATCCGAGCAACGGCGCGTTGAGCGCCATCAACTGCTCGGTGTACGCCACGATCTCACCTCCGGTCGCCGCCTGATCCAGGTGGCTCTCGGCGATGTGCCAGTACGAGTCACCGGCCTGGACGACGTACCCATCAAACGGAGGGTCCACCACAATCGGCGCAGACTCTGCCGTAGCGCCGGAAGCTGGCACGTTCAACAGCCAGCCCGGCTCGATCAACGCGGGAGTCGAGAACCGATGACCGTCACTCATGATCGTCCCAAGATTGGCTGCGGCAATCTGCTGGGCAACGACGGCTACGTCTCGGCCGTCGGCCATACGCTGGGCGATCGACCAGACGGAATCGCCGCGCTGAACCTCGATCAGCGACCACCCGTTCGGCACATCGGCAGACGCGGTCGCGATCGGCACCGATGCCACAGGGTCGTCGCGCTCGGGCAAGAACTGCTGCACGACGGTCGCCGCGGGCCTCGAGAACGAAGTGGCGAGGGCCGGCGCCGACGTGTTCGCTGACAGCGGGAGCAGAGCCACGAGCGCAGTGGCCAGGCTGCGACCGAGCCGGCCCAGGCCGACGTAGCTCCGGTGGTGTGCCGACGGCATGCCGTGTCGAACCTGGAACGACAGCTCGTCGACGACGGTGTAGATCAGGATTGCTACACAGATCCAACCGATGACCAATGCCAGTCGGAAGAACAGGTCGACCAACTGCGCCGACGAGTCGAGACCAGCCGTCAGGCGTCGCGCCCACGAATGGAGGTCGTCGACCGACCAGTGCCACGGCGCTTTGACGCCGTGCAGCGGGGAGACGTGGCCGAAGCGTTGCGTCGCAGCAACGACCAACAGCGCGGGTAGCCCGGCAACCACGGCGACGAGCGCTGCCAGCGCGCCGAGCAGTCGAGTGCCGCGATGGACGGATGTTTGGTTGGACATGAGGCTCCTCACGGCTGCGGTGCGTCGACGCCTGCGACTGCTGTTGCCGACCCGGTGCCGGTCGCCGGCCGCCCGGTGGTGGTGATCGTGACCGACACCGTGACCCGGTTGTCCTCGATCGACAGCGCCGTCAGAGAACCCGTGTCTCCATTGGCGGTCAGCAGGCGTTCGATCGTCGACATGACGGCGACACGGGCGGCACTGGGATCGATGGTGGCCAACCCGGCGCGTGCCGAGTCGGGGTCGAGGGCCTGAGCGCCGGCGCGGGCCGCTTGAAACGCAACCGCTGCCGCGTCGGTGCGATCGTGGAGCGACTGGTCGACCGTGCGAGAAAGCCACAACAGCGAACCGGCGAGAAACGTGAAGCACAAGGTGACCATCAGCACCGTCGCCGAACCGGCGTCGCGATCCGGGAGACGAGTCATGGCAAGCCCGCCGAGCGATACGCGTCGATCGTTGCTGTCGCGGTCGCGACGAACCTGACGGACTTCGGGCTGACGAGCGAAAGGTCGGACCGCTCCGGTGAGCAACTGACCACCACGGTGACCGCTCCTCCGGGTCGGAACTCATTTGTGTCGATCGACACGTCTGGTCCGCCGGCGCATGCTTTGACATCGGTGAGCATCACTGCCGCCGTCGACCGTGCCGCGCTGGCGGCAGCTGCAGGAGTGCGCTGCAGTACAGCAGCCTGGGCGGCGGCCGCACTGGCCGCGTGCACCTGAGCATCAGCGTCGACCTCGCGCCCGATCCACAGGATCAGCACCGCCAGTGCCACGGCCGCAGGAGCGATCAGCACCAAGCCGAGGGCGTTTGCTTCGCCACGATCGCGAGTGCGACTCATAGTGGAACCCAACCTTCCAACGGCACAGCCACCATGACCCGAACCGGAGCCGACGTACCGCGCAGCACGCCAGGCGCGTCGCCCGTGATGGTCACGACCACAACAGTCGGTGTGGTGTTGATCGCTACGTTGCTTCCGGTCAACACGCTGTCGTTGGCGAGCGACAGCAAGGCCGCGGCCGCGGCCTGTGAGGAAGGCATGCGATCTCGAGCAACGAGCACTGCCGTCTCGCGCGCAATCACGCGCGCCTCCGTTCGCGTGTGGTTCCACATCGCCGCCTGGAAGCCGGCGAACATCAAGATCACCATCACCGGTGCGAGCAGGATGATGGTCAGCGAAACTGCGCCGAGGTCGCCGTCATCGACATCGTTCACGGCGTCGCCTCAGGGCGCGGAAGGTGCCTGGATGGACTTGTCGGCCTCGGTCTTGATCTTTCCCCACAAGACGCCGGCGATGACGGCCACCGCCACTCCCGCAGCGACGAACCACAACACCTGCTCCAGAGAAACGGCACCGCGGTCCCGCTCGCCGTCGCTCGCTGTGAGGCGGCGCAACTGGCCGTACACGGTGTGGATGATGGCGGTCAGTGTCAGTTCGATGTTCATACGTGCTCCTTATCTAGAGAAGTTGAGGGCTGGGTAGATGACGGAGGCCATGATCAGGAGCGACATGCCGACGAGGGGCACGGTGATCTTGCCGGTGCGCACTCTGGCGTCGGCTTCCTGCTCGGCCGACAGCGCATTCCGCAGGGTCGCGCACTTGGCAGCCAGGCTCTTGGCGACCGGCGCACCGGCCGAGGCCGCCAGCGACGCCGATGCGGAGATCTGCTGCAACTCGACCAGCTCGAGGTCGTCGCCCAGCTGGGCGAGCGCGGCGACCAGTGAGCGGTTGGAAGTCTCGGCTACCAGGATGCGCGTCCGCAGCTCGACGAACAACCGTCCGTCGCCGGCCTGTGCAGCCTGTCGGAGTGCTCCCTCGTTGCCCACGTTGCCAGCGAGCAACATCGTGACCACGTCGAGGTACGAAGACAGTTGGTAACGAAGGTCGTTCCGTTGCGCGGCTGCGGCCGATCGCATCGACACCTGGACGAGCGATGGACCAACGACAGTCGCACCCAACGCCACCATGAGCGGCATGACCAGACCGACGGACAGCACTCCGATCGTCTGGCCGACGGCAACGAGCAGAGTCGGCCCGAACAATCCTGCAGTCGCCGCGGCAACGAGGTACGCAGCGTGCACCTCGGGGGTGCGGTGAACGAGACGAAGATCGGCAAGCACCTCCGGCGGCAGACGCAAGCGCCGGACCAGCGGATGACCGATGCGGGCCCAGCCGTCGAGCGGGCCGGCGGCCACCGGCATCGGGGGACGGCCCAGATAGGCGGACATCTTCGACAGCGCCGGACGGCGCTGCGCCAACCCCGTGATCAGCAACCAGATTCCACCGGCGCCGAGCAACGTGGCGATGATCAGTCGAACGACGGCAGTCACGACTCGGCCTGGCGCAGGGTGAGGAAACGGGAAGGCTGCGGAAACGTCGCCAGTCGAGCGACCCAGAGCAGCAAGGTTCCGTAGCCGATCAGGATGAACGTGAGGAAGAGCTGGCCCGACAGGTTGTCGTACGCGTGGAGATACGAGCTGCGGGCGAACATGAACACGGCACCCAAC
>DATAJN010000181.1:0-2243 GCA_036262105.1 Ilumatobacteraceae bacterium | reverse complement strand
AGCCGCGACGCTGGTCGACACCGCTCACCTGTTCGCCTATCGCGCCGCGGCCGACATCGATGCTGCTGCTGCGGCGGGACGAACAATGACGTACGTCGAGCGGGCTCGCACGCGCAACGACACCGGCCACGCGGCCGAGTCGGCCCGTGAGGCGATCCGCGTGCTGTGCTCCGCACATGGTGCTTCGTCGTTCGCCGAGGCCAGCCCGATCCAGCGCATTTGGCGCGATAGCGAGATCGCCAGTCGCCACGCCGTCGTTGCCCCGGAGATCAGCGCGTTGATCTATGGCCGGGCCCTGATGGGATTCACCGAAGGTGTCAGTTTCCTGGTCTAGTCCATGCAAAGGAGAGAACGTGTCGACAACGATGCCCATCACGGCCACTGATGCGGTTGCACGCACCCGTGAGCTGATCCTCGAGCTGCGCGAGCGAGCCGCGCAGACCGCGCTCGATCGACGCATTCCGGTGACCAACATCGACGCGCTCCGTCGAGCCGGATCGATGAAGATCATCCAGGCCACGCGCAACGGCGGCCAGGCGCTCGGGATCCGCAGCCACCTCGATGTGATCAGCGCCCTTGGCGAGGGATGCGGTTCCACTGCATGGGTGGCCGGCGTGGTGCAGGCCCACTCGTGGTTGCTCTCTCATTTCCCCGAGCAAGGCCAGGCCGATGTCTACGGGGCCAACCCCGACGCCGTGGTTGCGGCTGTCATCCTTCCCCGCGGTAAGGCTGTACGTACTGCCGATGGGTTCCGGCTGGAAGGCGTCTGGCCGTTCGGTTCGGGTTGCGAACGGTCCGACTGGTTGCTGCTCGGCGCGGTCGTTTTCGATGCTGACGGAAACGAGATCGATCAGGGCGACTTCATCGTGCCGACATCGTCGGTGACACTGAAGGACGATTGGTTCGTCAGCGGCCTGGCAGGCACGGGCTCGTGCACGATGGTGGCCGACGGCGTCGACGTACCGGCCCACCACTTCCTGTCGCTGCCTGGCCTGATCAGGGGCAACAGCCCTGGTGCCGCGCTGCACGGCGACGACTGGGTTCAGCGGTGCGCACCGGTTCCGGTGCTCACCATCGCCTTGTGCGGTGGCGCGATCGGCATCGCCAAGCAGGCGCTGGCCGATTTTCCGTCGGCGATCAAGGGCAAGGTCATCGCCTACAGCGCCGATCCTCAGGAGACGCACCCGTTCACTCACATCCGCCTCGGCGACGCCGCGTCGCGGATCCGCGAAGGAGAGCTGCTGCTGTACGCGGTCGCCGACGAACTCGATGCAACCGCCCAAGCCAATGGCGAGGTCCCGTTCCTGCGCCGCGCCGAGATGCGCAACGACTGTGCAACCGCAGTGCGTAGATTGCTGGAAGGTGTCGAGATCCTGTTCCGCGAATCCGGTGCCACCGGTGTTCGCACGTCGAGCCCCATCAACCGCGCGCTGGCCGACATCCAAACCACCAACAACCACGGATTGATGAAGCTGGAGACGAACCAAGAGATGTACGGCCGTCTGCTGCTCGGCTTGGAAGCGAACTCGCCGCTGATCTAAACCTCCCTGCGAACTTTGTCGCTGCCACAATGCTCAACGAATCCCCTGCGACGAGGTTCGAGGAGAATGACGACATGACGATCGATCAATTGGGGACTCCCACACCAGAATCGATCGCCCGCAGCAACATCGGCAGGTTCGTCGAGTTTCTGGGTGAGCGCGGCAATGGTCCATTCGATTCGTATGACGCGCTTTGGCGATGGTCAGTCGACGACATCGCCGAGTTCTGGGAATCTGTCTGGCAATTCTTCGACGTGCGAGCCAGCCGGAGGTATTCAGCAGTTCTCGACTCGTCGACGATGCCTGGCACTCAATGGTTCGTCGATGCCGAACTGAACTACGCCGAACACATCCTTCGTCATACGGGAGACCGGCCGGCGATCGTCAGCTACTCGCAGTCGCGGCAACCGTCGTCGCTCACGTGCGACGGGCTCAGCGAGCAGGTCGGTCGTGCCCGTCGAGGCCTGCAGCGCCTGGGCGTCGGTCGCGGCGACCGCGTCGCGGCATACCTGCCCAACATCCCCGAGACGATTGTCGCCTTCCTCGCTACGGCGAGCCTCGGTGCGGTGTGGACGAGTTGCGCGCCGGAGTTCGGCGTGCAGGCCGTGCTCGACCGGTTCGGGCAGATCGACCCGACGGTGCTGCTCGTGGTCGACGGCTACCGGTACGGCGGCCGCGACATCGATCGTCGCGCCGAAGTGC
>DATAJN010000180.1:0-4803 GCA_036262105.1 Ilumatobacteraceae bacterium | reverse complement strand
CTTCCCGGATTCTGTCTGACCGTGAACACAGTGCGATCGGCCGACGGCACTCGGATTGCCTTCGACTGGTTCGGCGAGGGTTCGCCCGTGGTCGTCGTCGGCGGAGCTCTCTCCGATCGGTCCGCTGCGGTGAGCCTCGCCCACACGTTGGGAGAACACTTCACGGTGTGCACCTACGATCGACGCGGGCGAGGCGACAGCGGCGACAGCGATCGCACGCTCCCGAGCGCCGTCGAGCACGAGATCGAAGACCTCGCGGCTGTCTGCGAGGAAGCGGGCGGACCCCCGTTCGTGTTCGGGCATTCGTCCGGCGCATGCCTCACCCTCGAGGCGGCGGCGAGTGGCGTGCCAATGGCCAAGCTGGCGGTCTACGAGCCGCCGTACATCGTCGACGACACCCGCGTTCACCCAGTCGGCGTGCTCGATCGACTGACCGACCTCATCGCCGCGGGACGTCGCGGCGACGCTGTGAAACTCTTCCTGGCGGAGGGCCCGCAAGTCCCCCAGGAAACGATCGCTCTCATGCAACTCGACCCGACGTGGGCCTCCATGGAGGCGATCGCCCACACACTGCTGTACGACGTGTCGATTGTCGGCGACATGGCTCTGCCGCGCACCCGACTGGCCCAGATCGAGGTCCCGGTCCTCGCGCTGTGCGGCGGCGACAGCCCGGCATGGGCCCGCAATGCAGTTGCGGCGCTTGCCGCGTTGCTCCCGAACGCGAGGCTTGTGTCGCTCGATGGGCAGACCCACGGCGCTTCCGACGATGTGCTGGTCCCCGTTCTCGTCCAGTTCTTCTAGACCGACGCCGATCCACGAAGCCGTAGGCCGATACTCTCGCCGTCATGCAAATAGTGTCTGCATTGTTCGTCGAGAACTTCGCCATGCGCCAAGCCCCCGGCCCATCGACACGCATCGACCTCACGGGGGCGATGTTCTCGATGGCCGCTCCTGAGGCAGCGCCCGTCACCCTTTCGCCTCATCTCGTGGCCTTGATCTACTGCCCGGAAGCCGAGGTGGGCAGTGGCGTGTTCGAAGTGGTCTTCCGCAAGGGCATGGCGAAGGACGACGAGCAGATCGCCCGCAACGTCAGCCCGTTCACGGTCGACCCGGGCAAGTTCACTTACCGGCTGGTCAGAGGCGAGTTGGAGTTCTCCGAATACGGCCAGATCTTCGCTCACTGCCGAATCGACAAGGGGCCATGGCACCTGGTTCCGTTCACGCTTCTACCCCCTGTGGCCTGACCCGGGATACAGTCGAAGTCGTGCCGACGATCCTCTCCCAAGAGCAAGAGCGCGACGCCATCTCTTTGATCCGTGGCTTCGCCATGGACGCCCCGTTGTACGCGAAGAGCGGGCATCAAGGCACGGCCATGGCGCTTGCACCCCTCGCCCACGTGCTGTTCAGCCGTGTGCTGCGTCACGACCCGGCCAATCCCCATTGGCCCGATCGGGATCGCTTCATCCTGTCGAACGGGCACGCCTCGATCCTGCAGTACTCCATGCTGTACCTCGCCGGCTACGGCCTCGAGCTCGACGACATCAAAGGGTTCCGCCAGTGGGGCTCGCTCACGCCTGGCCATCCAGAGGCGCACCACACGACGGGCATCGAGGTCACCACGGGCCCGCTCGGTCAGGGCTTCGCCAACGCGGTCGGCATGGCGATTGCCGAGCGGCGGCTGCGCACACAGTTCGGCGACGACGTCATCAACCACCACACGTTTGTCATCGCCGGTGACGGTTGCTTCATGGAGGGCGTCAGTCACGAGGCGGGGTCGCTCGCCGGCCACCAACGTCTCGGCAACCTGATCTGCATCTACGACGACAACCACATCACCATCGATGGAAGTACCTCGCTGGCTTACAGCGACGACGCCGGAAAGCGGTTCGAGGCCTACGGGTGGAACGTCGTACGCCTTGGTGAGATCGCCGACGACTGCGATGCCCTCGAGGCTGCCCTCCTCGCCGCCAAGGGTGTGACCGATCGTCCGTCGCTGCTGATACTGCGCAGCCATGTGGCCGACCCGAGCCCCGACTGGACCGATCGCCACGAAGCTCACGGCAATCCGTTCACGGCCGAGCAGGTCAGCCGCACCAAAGCGGTGATGGGGATTCCCGACGAGCCGTATTGGGCGCCTGCCGATCTCGTGGCCACGTATCGCAACTTCTGCGCCGAGCGCGGCAGCGCCGAGTTCGATCAATGGTCGAAGCGCAAGGTCGCCTCCTCGATCGATGGGAGCGTGTGGGACGCGTGTTGGGCTGCAACGGGCATCGCCGGGTGGGAGTCTGCACTGCCCACGTTTGAGCAGGGCGAGAAGATCGCAACGCGCGTCGCCATCGAAAGGGCGTTCAATGCATCGCTCGATGGCGTGCCCGGACTGTTCGCCGGTGCGGCTGATCTCACCGGCAACACCGGCACCAAGCTCGACGGGCAGGAACCGCAGTCGTTCGAACATCCCGGCGGCAGGCAGATGTACTACGGCATCCGCGAGCACGCCATGGGTTCGACCATGGTCGGCATGGCAACGCACGGCGGCGTCATCCCCGCGGGCGGCACGTTCTTCGTCTTTCTCGACTACATGCGCCCATCTGTTCGCCTGGCCACGCTGAGCCGCGCGAAAGTGGTGTTCGTGTGGACGCACGACTCCGTCGGTGTCGGCGAAGACGGTCCCACGCACCAGCCTGTCGAGCAGCTCGCCACGTTGCGGGCCATTCCTGGTCTGCAGGTCATCCGTCCGGCCGACGCCAACGAAACCGTCGCCGCCTGGAGAGCAGCAGTCGCCCACGACGGCCCGACCGCCTTGGTGCTCAGCCGCCAGTCGGTGACCGTGTGCACTGATGGCTCCGCCGTCGAACCCGGTGCCGCGGTGGTTCGCAGCGCCGATGATCCAAAGGTGATCCTCGTCGGCACCGGCAGCGAGGTATCGCTGTGCGTCGCGGCCGCTGAGGCTCTGGCCGCCACAGGCATCGGCGCGATCGTGGTGAGCATGCCGTCGTGGGATCGCTTCGCCGCACAGAGCGCCGACTATCAAGACAGCGTCCTACCGGTCGGGCTTCCGGTGCTGTCGGTCGAAGCCGCCGTCACGTTCGGCTGGGAGCGCTACGCGGACGAGTCGATAGGCATCGACCGCTTCGGCGCCAGCGCACCCGGCGACGTCGTCATGGACAAACTCGGGATCAACGTCGCCAACGTCGTGGCAGCAGCCACACGGCTGGCTCAGTAAAGGGGTAGTCATGGATCGTCTCGCCAACCTGTACCACGAGTTCGGGCAAAGCCCGTGGCTCGACAACCTCAAGCGCGGCTACATCACGTCAGGCCAGCTTCGCCGACTCGTCGACAAGGGAATCCGCGGGCTCACCAGCAACCCGACGATCTTCCAGAAGGCCATTCAGGGCTCCCCCGATTACGACGAGCAGTTCCGTGGCCTCGCCGCCGCCGATCGGCCGATCATCGAGGACTACTGGTCGATGGTGTTGGCCGACATCAACGGCGCCCTCGACGTGTTCGCCGAGCTCTATCACGACAGCCACGGCGCCGACGGTTTCGCCAGTGTCGAGGTCGACCCCGGTCTCGCTCACGACACTGCAGGAACCGAGATAGCTGCCCGGCACCTCCACGAGCAGATTCATCGCCCGAACCTCATGGTGAAGATCCCCGCCACCGAGGAAGGCGTCGGCGCCATCGAGTCCATGGTCGCCGAAGGGCGGAACATCAACGTCACGCTGATCTTCAGTCTCGACCGGTATCGCAGTGTGATGGAGGCCTACATCCGCGGACTGGAGCTCTATTCGCAGAAGCCTGGAGCCAACCTCTCGTCGGTGGCCAGCGTGGCCAGCTTCTTCATCAGCAGGGTCGACACCGAAATCGACCGCCGGCTCGACACGATCGGCTCTCCCGAGGCGCTCGACCTACGCGGCAAGGGCGCTGTCGCGCAGGGCAAGCTCGCCTATCAGATGTTCCAGAAGACCTTCAGTGGCCACCGATGGGAGGCCCTGGCTGCCAAGGGCGCCGTCGTGCAGCGACCGCTGTGGGCCAGCACGTCGACGAAGAATCCGGCGTACCGCGACACGCTGTACGTCGACGAACTGATCGGCCCCGACACGGTCAACACGCTGCCCGACGCCACGATCGAGGCGTTCGCCGACCACGGCCGGCTGGCCAGACGCGTCGACGCCGACGTCGACGAGGCCCACGGCACGTGGACCTCCCTCACCGAGGTTGGGATCGACCTCGACGACGTCGCCGACACGCTCGAGCGAGAAGGCGTCAGCAGCTTCCAGAAGAGCTTCGACGAGCTTCTCGCGGCGCTCGACACGAAGGCCACGGAGCTGCGGGCCTGAACTCGCCGCCGATCGCCGTCCCCAGAGTGCGACCATGACCGTGCCCCCAATCGACGAACTGCTCGACGGGATGGATCTGGGCCGCAACCGGCGCATGGCCGAGCAGCTGCTGCAATCGGCCTTCGACTTGCTCGCCGACGAGCCCGACATCCTCGATCTGAAGATCGCCGGTGCCGCGCTCGAGGAGATGCGCGAGGCGTTCAAGATGTTCGCCCCGTTCCACGACATCCCCAAGGTGACGATCTTCGGCTCGGCGCGCACGCAGATGGCCGACCCGCTGTACCTGCAGGCTCGAGATGTTGCGGCACGACTGGCCGCAGCGGGTTGGATGGTCGTCACCGGTGCGGGCCCGGGAATCATGCAGGCCGGCATGGAGGGGGCTGGGCGGGAGAAGTCGATCGGAGTGTCGATCCGGTTGCCGTTCGAGCAAGGTGCCAACCCGGTGATCGCCGGTGACGTGAAG
>DATAJN010000179.1:0-10511 GCA_036262105.1 Ilumatobacteraceae bacterium | reverse complement strand
GGGATCAGTGACTTCATCGGAGTGGTCATGGGCACGGGGGTGGGCGGCGGTGTCGTCAGCGGCGGCAAACTCCTCCAAGGACGGGTCGGCAACGCCGGATACATCGGCCACGTCGTCGTCGAGCCGGATGGCCGGGCCTGCATCTGTGGGGGCAAGGGATGCTTGGAGACGTACTGCGGCGGTCGGGCAATCGAGGCCGAGACCGGCCGTCCTCCTCAACGGGCGCCGGTGGCGATCGTCGAGCGAACCGGCGTGCTCGTCGGGCGGGCGCTGGCGACGGTCGGTGCGGTGTGCGACTTGAAAGTGGCGTTCATCGGTGGATCGGTCGCCCTGGGATTCGGCGAGCCGTTCTTCAGGGCAGCACAGGACGAGCTCGACAAGCGGGCACGACTGCCGTTCACCAGTGGGTTCCAGGTGATGCCGGCAACACTCGGTCCGCGAGCGCCCCTGATCGGTGCGGCGGCTTTGGCGAGGCAGTCTCACCACTGAGCGACGCCGCGGGCAGGTCCGGGCCGGTTCTCCGACCGAGCCTACCGGCGGGTAACCTTGGTTGATGCGCCCCACTTACTCCGCAGATGCCGAGGCCTACCGCGAGAAGGTCCAGGGCTTTCTCGCCGAGAAGTTGCCCGCCAGGTGGGCCGGCATCGGTTCGCTGGAGGGTGATGAGCTGAGTGCTTTCGTCACCGAATGGCGCAAGACGCTGTACAGCGCCGGGTACCTGGCGCCGGGCTGGCCGGTCGAGTACGGCGGGGCCGGATTGTCGGCGCTGGAGCAGGTCATCATCGCCGAAGAGTTCGCCAAGGCAGGCGTACCGACCGGCGGTCCCAACGACGTGTTCGGCATCCAGATGCTCGGCAACACCTTGCTGCAATGGGGAACCGACGAACAGAAGGATCACTACCTGCCGCGGATCCTGTCGGGCGCCGATACCTGGTGCCAGGGGTACAGCGAGCCCAACGCCGGTAGCGATCTGTCAAACCTCGGCCTGCGCGGCGTCCTCGACGGCGACCAGTGGGTGCTGAACGGCCAGAAGATCTGGACATCCGCCGGACACCTCGCCGATCACATCTTCACGCTGGTGCGCACCGATCCCGAAGCACCCCGGCACAAGGGCATCTCGTTCATCCTCGTCGACATGCGTCAACCCGGGATCGACGTCCGCCCGATCAAGATGATCTCCGGCGAGAGCGAATTCAACGAGATCTTCTATACAGACGCAACCGCAGCGAAGGACGATGTGGTCGGTGGTGTCAACAACGGTTGGGCAGTGGCCATGACGCTGCTCGGCTTCGAGCGCGGCGAATCGGCGGCGACCGTTCCCATCCGCTATCAGGCCGAGTTTGATCGCCTGCTGAATATGGCCAAGGAGACCGGCGCGATCAACGATCCCGCCATCCGTCAACGCCTGGCGTGGTGCTACTCCAAGGTCCAGATCATGCGGTACAGCGGCATGCGCACGCTGACGAAGTTCCTCCACGGTCACCACCCAGGCGCCGACGGGGCGATCTTCAAGCTGTACTGGAGCGAGTATCACAAGATCGCCACGGAGCTGTCGCTCGACATCCTCGGTGCACACGCCATGACCCCCAGCGGCCGGCGCCCGTCGACCGCCTTCCAGACCGATGATGCCGGGGCGCCGAACAGCTCGTGGAGCTGGGTTGGCACATTTCTCAACGCTCGCGCAGGAACGATCTACGCAGGCTCGTCGCAGATCCAACGCAACATCATCGGTGAGATGGTCCTTGGTTTGCCGAAGGAACCGAAGGCCACCGACGATCGAAAGGCGACGGAGGCTCGTTGAGACCATGGGTGGTCGTGCGATGCGCGGCGCTCGTCGCCACTCGACCGGCACTGTGGCTCACGGCGTTGCGCCAGTACCGCGCGGGGTTGCCTCGGCAATGGTGGACCCGTCGTCCGTACCTGCCGATCCCACCTGGCGACTACGTTCGATTTCGACTGGTGACCCAATATGGGTCCGCCAACCATCGCATCGAGGCCGCCGATGTGCTGAACTACCTCTCATGGTGCAAGCTCCACCGGGCAGTGGCTACTTGATACCCCTTGTCGCGAGCGGCAATTCGCTCGCGACCGACGTCAGGCATCGGTAGGGTCTGACGTCATGAGGAGCGCGCTTGTGTTGAACGCAACGTACGAGCCGCTCTCCGTCGTGCCGTCTCGCCGCGCCGCGTGTTTGGTCCTCGCCGACAAGGCCGACATCATCGAAGACGACGGCACGCACCTCCACGCCGCGTCGCTCAAGATTCCAAATCCGCTGGTGATCCGTCTTCGATACGTCGTCAAGGTGCCGTATCACCGGCGCACGGCGATGTCGCGGCGCGCCGTGTTCGTCCGCGACGAGCACAGTTGCCAGTACTGCGGCCAAACTGCCGACTCGATCGATCACATCATGCCGCGATCCCGCGGCGGCGAGCACATCTGGGAGAACGTTGCCGCGGCCTGCCGGCCGTGCAATCTCCGCAAGCGCGACCGCACCCCCGATGAAGCAGGCATGCGGCTCGCCCGGCCTCCGCGTGCACCGAAGGAGCTGGCCTGGATCACGGTGTCGGTGAACCGCGTTCCCGAGGCTTGGAAGCCGTATCTCGCGCTCGCCAGCTGACGAATGCCGTCCTGGCATGTCGAACATCTCGCCGGCGACGTCAGCGCGTTCCATGCCCGACTACTCAGTGGCGAGCGGTCGGCAACGTTCTTCCGAGCGCAGCAGCCCACGCTGGTGCTCGGCTCATCCCAGCGCGCCGACTCGGTCGACGATGAGGTAACGCGGCGTCTAGGAGTGGAGGTCGCTCGTCGCCGATCGGGCGGTGGTGGCGTGTTGCTGTGGCCCGATGAGCACGTCTGGCTCGACCTCGAGATACCCAGATCGGACCCGCTCTGGAACGACGACGTCAGGCGAGCCATGTGGTGGGTCGGCGAGCTGTGGCAGCGTGCGCTCGCCGAGTTGGCGCCGCTCGCCACGGTTCACCGCGGCCGATTGCTGCCCACGCCGTGGTCGCCCGACGTGTGTTTCGCTGGTGTCGGGCCCGGGGAGCTGTTGCTCGGCGACGCCAAGCTCGTTGGCATCTCGCAGCGCCGCACCCGTGGCGCGGCGAGGTTCCAGACCATGATCCATCTCCGCTGGCGCCCCGACGTGGTCGCCGCGCTCGTTGCCAACGGTCCGGCGGTCGAAGCGCTCGCCCCGCTCGTAGCCACCTGTCCGGCGCCGGCCGCCGACATCACCGCTCGGCTCACTGCAGCGCTCAACCACCTGTAGCCCGGCCTCCCCGGCGGCCGGTTCGGATCTGGCCAGGAATTTCCGCGACCAGCACCTGTGAGATGCCTGTGGCGCCCAGATCTGCAGGGCAGTTGTGAAGCGGGCGGGTGCAGGAGTGGTGAGTGTTGTCCCCACGGCCGGATCGGGCTCACAACCGGACTGCCCGAGGGGTCGTTGGTGGAGGTCGCGTTTGGGGGGTGGTGGATGAAAGTGGGGAGAAGTGGTTGACATTGGGGCACTCTCCCATACATAATGGGGTCTCGTGGGGAGCATGGGCGAACGATTCCCATCTCCGCGTCGAGGCAGGTCGACCAGCTGGAAGGTGGTGAGGCGCGAGTGATGTTCGTTGGGTCGCATGAGCGCCAACTCGACGACAAGGGCCGCGTGGCCCTGCCTGCGACCTACCGCACCCATCTCGGCGAGCACTGCTACCTGGTGAAAGGCACCGACAAGTGCGTCGACGTGATCCCGTCCGAGGCCTTTGAAAAGTTCGGTCAGGAGCTGATTGCCAAGGTCGCACGTGGCGAGCTCGCCCTCAACCACCAACGCGCCCTCGCCGCCAGTGCTGTGCTCGCCGCCGTCGACAAGCAGGGACGGGTCAACGTCGAAGAAAAGCTGCGGACCTATGCCGGGCTGGCGCTCGACAGCCAGGTGATCGTTGCCGGGAACCTCACGAGGCTGGAGCTGTGGTCGCCCGACCGATACGCCCGCGTCGAAGCAGAGGGCACCGACAACATCGCCGGAGACCAGGCGTGACCCTTTGCCATGACGTCTACATCGATCACCAAGGAATCATCGAACCTCAACGAAAGGAGCCGGGCAACGAATTGACCGACGAAACGGATCATCAGATCCGCTCGCTCATCTGCAGCCTTCCGGCGTGCAGGATGGACAGCCCCTACTCCGCCCGCTTCCGTCTCGTCCGACCGGGGAGAAATCCCGGCGACATTGGCGCCGGGGGGCTGCAGATGAGCGAGCGATATCGAGATGGTGTCCGATGACCGAGCCGTTCCACCACCTTCCGGTGATGGTCGACGAGATCACGAAGGTGTTCGAGCCAGTGCCTGCAGGTGTGGTGCTGGACGCGACCCTTGGTGGTGGAGGCCACGCCGAACGGCTGCTCGAACGCTACGAACGGCTGCAGATCCTCGGCCTCGATCGCGACGAGCTCGCACTGGTGGCAGCTCGACGGCGCTTGAGCCGCTTCGGAGACCGCCTGATGGTCCACCACTGTCGATTCGACCGCCTGAAAGATGCCATGGAAGCCTTCTCAGTACCCAGCCTCTCCGGGGCCTTGTTCGATCTCGGTGTCAGTTCGCCTCAGCTCGACCAGGCAGACCGCGGGTTCTCCTATCGGCACGAAGCCGATCTCGACATGCGCATGGATCGCTCGCAGGCCTGGTCTGCCGCTGACGTCGTCAACGGCTATCCCGTCGACCAACTGGCTCGCGTGCTGCAGCAGTATGGCGACGAGCGCTTCGCCCGCCGCATCGCCAAGGCGATCGAAGCGGCACGTCCGATCGAGACGACGACCGAGCTTGCCGCAGTTGTGGTCACGGCCATTCCGGCAGCGGCGCGGCGAACCGGCGGTCACCCTGCCAAGCGCACCTTCCAGGCGATCCGCATCGAGGTCAACGGTGAGCTCGGTGTATTGGCCCCTGCTGTCGACGCGGCGATTTCCAGCACCGTCCAGGGCGGCCGCGTCGCGGTGATCTCGTACCACTCGGGCGAGGACCGAATCGTCAAGGAGCACATGCGCCTCGCGGTGACGGGAGGCTGTGCCTGCCCCCCTGAACTGCCATGCGTGTGTGAGGCAATCCAGACGGTGCGAATCGTCCGGGGTATCCCACGCACCCCGAGCTCGACCGAGCAGAGCGAGAACCGCCGTGCCGCCAGCGCGCGGTTGCGAGTTGTCGAACGAATCACCGATACGCCTCGGCGTGGTTCGGTGGGTTGATCGGTGGCAACGGTTCTGAGCGCCGAGCGTCAGTTGAACGTTCGCGCTCGCGTCCATGCGGACGGCGGAGTCATGGCTCGACCGATGATCCGCTCGACCGTGGGGATCAGACCGGCCGAGCGCCCTCAGCTCGCGGTGGTTCCGCGCCGGCGGCGCACCGCCCGGCTGGTCACCGTGGCGGCCTTCTTCGTCTCTTGTCTCATGCTCGGTGCAGCTGCGTTCCAGACCCAATTGGCTCGCCGGCAGGTCGAGCTCGATCGCATCGACAGCCAGATCCGAACCGCCCGCAACGACTTCAACGATCTTCGCGAGCAGCGCGCCGAACTGCGTGCGCCCCAGCGGCTGGCATCCAGCGGTGCCGCGCTCGGAATGCGCTCCGCTACGAAGACGGAGTTCATCGACATCGATCCCGCGGTGGTGGCCGCGGTGCAAGAAAGCGCAGGCGGAGTCTTCGACCCAGGTACCGAGGTCAGCGATCCGGTGTTCGAGCAGTTCAAGATCGTCAAGTCGATTGCAGGCGGGTAGGCCCAAACTCATGAGGGACGTGAACCATTCGGCTCGATCGCGGAGCCACCACAAACATCGGCCCCGCTCAGCTCAGCCGGGCAGGCGATCCGTGGAGGCAATCCGGCGACGTCCGGTGCAGGCGCCCGTGGGCAGGCGACCGCCGGTCGACCGTCACGTTCAGCCGTCGCCCCCGACCCGGGCGAAGACGACTGCCAGGCACCAGCGGCGAACGCCGGTGCCACCCACTCGTCGCCCGGAAGTTCGCTCGCGGCGGCGCGCCGAACTGAAGCAACAGCGCAGTGTTCATGCCTTCCGCAAGCGAGCGGTGTCGGCGCGGCGGGCTCGTGTCTACCGGGCCGGGCAGTCGTCTCGACGGCTCGTGGCAGTGTTCGTGATCGCCGCCCTGTTGTTCCTGGCCGTTCTGGCCAGGGTCGCGATCCTGCAGACCGTCCAGGCCGACGGGTTGCGTTCGGCGGGCAAGTCGCAACGGACGTCGGAACAGGTGCTCAAAGCACACCGGGGCACGATCTTCGACCGCGAGGGCGCAGACTTGGCCCTGTCGGTGCCGGCGCGGACCGTCATCGCCAACCCGAAGTTGGTGCTCGATCCGGCGGGCACCGTTCGCACTCTCACGGCCTTGCTGCAACTCTCTGCGTCCAAGCAGAAGGTGTTGATCGACGCGTTCACCGCGAAGAAGAACTCGTTCGTGTACATCGATCGGCAGATCGACCCGAAGCTAGCGGCAACGGTCGTCAACCTGCGCCTGGCAGGCATCTCCTCGATCAGCGAGGACCAGCGCCTGCTACCAGCGGGTGAAGTCGGCAGCAGCGTCGTCGGGCGCACCGACCCCGACCTGCAGGGCACTGCAGGACTGGAGAAGGAGTACGACGACATCCTGCGCGGCGTCGATGGTGAGCAGTCGCAGGAACACGATCGTCAGTTCCGATCGATCGCCGGCGGCGACGAGACGGTCGCGCCGACCCCGGGTTCAGACATCGTGACAACCCTCGACCGCGGCTTGCAGTACCAGGTCGAGCAAGCCCTGCTGCAGCGAGTCGATGCCCTGTCGGCATATGGCGGCACGGCAATCGTGATGGGCGTCAACAGCGGCGACATCTACTCGATCGCCAACGTGCGTCGTGACGGCAGCGGCGTCGCCAAGGTGACGTCAGCCGATCTGGCCGCCACTGAGCCGCACGAGCCCGGATCGGTCGCCAAGGTCTTCAGCATCGCCGCAGCGGTCAACGAGGGCCTGGCCACGCCCGACACGACGATCACGGTTCCCGGCTTCCTCGTCTACAAGCCGATGAACAAGAGCGACGACAAGTGGAAGTTCAAGATCCGCGACGCTGAGCCGCACAACGACGAGCCGATGAGCCTTCGCGACATCATCGTGCACTCGTCGAACATCGGCACGGTGTTGATGACGGAGGGTCTGGGCACGTTGAAGTTCGGCCGGTACCTCCACGAGTTCGGGTTCGGATCGACGACCGGGCTCGGGCTGCCCGACGAGAGCGCGGGAATCATGAAGCCCGCGGCCGACTGGCAGGCCACCGAAAAGGTCACGCCGCGGTACGGGTACGGCTACGCGGCCACCTCGCTGCAACTCATCTCCGGGGTCAACACGATCGCCAACGGAGGCATGTACGTCGCTCCACGTCTCGTGCTGTCCACCATCGATGCCGCCGGGCAAACACACGACGCCCCCGCCTCGCCCACGCACGAAGTGGTGACTCCTGCGACCGCCACCACAATGACATCGATGATGAAGGACGTCGTGTGCTACGGCACGGCGAAGTACGCCAAGGTCCCCGGCATGTCGGTGGCGGGCAAGACCGGTACCGCGCTGCTGAAGCCCACCGGCAAGCCGGCCGATCAAACCGACGGCGCTGCGGCTCCACCGCTGCTGCAGTCGACCGGGGAGACCAACCCTGCAAACAGCGACTACCAGGCCGCCGATGGCTCGAAGCAGTACTACTCGACCTTCGTCGGCTACTTCCCGGCCGACCACCCGCAGGTCACGATCCTCGTGTCGATCGACCGTCCCGACCCGGCCAACCAGGATCACCTCGGCGGCAAGGCTGCTGGACCCCTGTTCGCGACGTTGGCCACCCTGGCCATGCACGACCTCGGGATCAGCCCCACGAAGGACAACGGCTGCCAGAACAGCGCAGGATGACACCAATGTCTCGCATGCTTCGCGAGGTCGTCGAGCAGGCGGGGCCAGGTCGCATCGACATCGTCGGCGACGACACCGTGACAGTCGATGCGATCGAATTCGATTCCCGCCGAATCGGCCCGGGCGCTCTCTTCTGCTGCCTTCGCGGGACGCACTCCGACGGGCATGCCTTTGCGGGTGCCGCTCGCTCGGCCGGTGCCGCCGCGGTGCTGGTCGATCATCGACTCGATGTCGACCTCCCCCAACTGGTCGTGCCCGACACCCGCGAGGCGATGGGTTGGTTGGCCGCGTCGTTCTTCGGGCACCCGAGTCGCTCGCTCACGCTCGTCGGCGTGACCGGCACGAATGGCAAGACCACGACGACCAGCTTCATTGTTTGCATCCTGACGGCTTCTGGCCGACCGACTGGTTCGATCGGCACGCTCACCGGCGCGCACACGACTCCGGAGTCTCCCGACCTGCAGGCGCGCCTCGCCGAGTTCGTCGCTGGGGGAGTCACGGCAGTGGTCATGGAGGTCAGCTCGCACGCCCTCGAACTGCAACGCGTCGTCGGGTGTCACTTCGACATCGCCGTGTTCACGAACCTCGGTCGCGACCACCTCGACCTGCACGGTACGGAGGAGCGCTACTTCGCCGCGAAGGCGAAGCTGTTCCAACCGGAGCTCTCCGATTGCGCGGTCGTCAACATCGACGATCCCCACGGTCGGCTGCTGATGGACGTCGGGGCGATCCCCACCGAAGGGTACGGCCTCGCCGATGTCAGTGACATCGCCGTGTCGGCGACGAGTCACAGCTACACGTGGCGCGGTCAGCACATCGACGTGCCGATCGGCGGCGAGTTCAACGTGATGAACAGCCTTGCGGCGGCCACAGCCTGCGCTCGTCTCGGGCTCGACTCGGCAACGATCGCTGCGGGCCTGCACGACGCACCGGTGGTGCCGGGTCGCTTCGAAGCAGTGGTCGCCGGCCAGGCCTTCGCCGTCATCGTCGACTACGCGCACACCCCCGACGGGCTGGAAAAGGCCATCGGTGCTGCACGACAAGTTGCTGGCACCGGATCGGTGCACGTCGTCTTCGGTTGCGGCGGTGATCGTGATCGTGACAAGCGCCCGTTGATGGGAGCAACCGCGTCGAGGTTGGCCGATCACGTCGTGATCACGTCCGACAACCCGCGTTCGGAGGACCCACTGGCGATCATCAATGCCACGGTTGAGGGTGTGTCGCCGGACTACCGTGGCCGCGTTGTGATTGAACCAGATCGCCGACAGGCCATAGAGATCGCCCTGCGCGAAGCGCGATCCGGAGATGTCGTCCTCATCGCAGGAAAAGGTCACGAACAGACGCAGACGATCGGCGAACACGTGATCGAATTCGACGATCGGGCCGTGGCGCGAGAAGTTCTGCGGGGCCTCCAATGATCGCCGTCATGATCGCCGGTGCGTGCGCGATGATCGTCTCGCTGATCGGTACCCGCTCGCTCATCACGTTCATGAGCAACCGTGGCAGGGGCCAGCCGATCCTGGGCAAGGAAGATCGTGGGCCCGATCACCACATGCACAAGCAAGGCACGCCGACCATGGGTGGTCTGGCCATCGTCTTCGCGGCCTTCTTCGGATGGGTCGTGGCCCACTTCCGGAACGGTCTGGTCTTCTCCAACCAGGCGGCGATCGCCTGGGTCGGCATCCTGGTGCTGTCGGCGATGGGCTTCCTCGACGACTACATCAAGATCACCAAGGCGCACAATCGCGGCATCTTCTGGAAGAAGAAGAGCTACATCACCCTGGCGATCTCGATGGGCATCGCCTGGTGGCTGGTCGCCGCGACGCGCATCAGCGAGACGATCTCGTTCACTCGTTACAACTGGCCCGGATGGCACGTCCCCTGGCCGTTGTGGGTGGTGTTCGCCGGTGTCACCATCTGGAGCACGTCGAACGCCGTCAACGTCACCGATGGTCTCGATGGTCTCGCCGCCGGTGCCGGCTTGCTGGGCTTTCTGGCGTTCACGATCATCGCCTACTGGGCGTTCCGCAACAACGAGATCTACGGGGTCGGTGCAGGAGGCGTTGTCAACCCGCTCGACCTCGCTGCGCTGGCGGCTGCCTTCGCCGGCGCTTGCGGAGGCTTCCTGTGGTTCAACGCTGCGCCGGCGCGCATCATCATGGGCGACGTGGGGTCGCTGGCGATCGGCACCGCCTTGGCGTTGCTCGCCCTGGCGACCGACACGCAGATCCTGCTGATCCTGATCTGCGGCATCAACGTCGTCGAAGCGGGTTCGGTGGCCATCCAGATGCTCGTCTTCAAGGCATCTGGACGCAAGCGCCGTTTGTTTCGCATGTCACCGATCCATCATCATTTCGAGTTGCTCGGCTGGCCGGAAACCACGGTGATCATTCGCTTCTGGCTCATCGCCGGCATCTGCGTGGCAACGGCGTTGGCCATCTTCATCGGCGACTTCACCCGGCTGGAGCTGGTGCGCCGATGACGACGACCGCGTTGGTCTACGGCATCGCCATCAGTGGCGAGGCCGTCGCTCGTGCCCTCCACGATCGAGGCGTTCGCGTCCTCGTGGCCGACGACGCGCCAAACGATGCCAAGGTCGC
>DATAJN010000178.1:0-9073 GCA_036262105.1 Ilumatobacteraceae bacterium | reverse complement strand
GCGAACGCGATGTTGCCGCGCGAATGACCGGTCATCGTCGCCGCCCATCGTTCTGCTCGCTCGCCCAACTCGGCCATAGGGCCAGAGTACCGACAACTCAGAGCTCCCCGTTGGCATCGCCAGATAGCCTCAAGAGGTCCTATGAGCGGGTTTGTCGATGAAGCACAACTGAACGTGCGCGGTGGTGACGGTGGTGCCGGCTGCGTGTCGTTCCGCCGTGAGGGCCCCGTTGCCTTCGGCGGGCCCAACGGTGGCGACGGTGGCAAGGGCGGCGACGTGTGGTTGGTCGCCGATCGCAACGCTGCCTCGCTGCTCGCATTTCGCGACCATCCGCATCGCCGCGCCGGTGATGGCGTGCACGGCAAGGGCAAGGACCAGCACGGCAAGCGCGGTGAATCGCTCGACGTGTCGGTTCCTGAAGGCACCGTCGCCAGCGACCTGTACTCAGGTGAGCTGCTGGCGGATCTGGCCAATCACGGTGATCGTTGGCTGTGCGCCAACGGCGGTCGTGGCGGCCGCGGCAACGCAAAGTTCTGGTCGAACAAGCGTCGCGCTCCCTCGTTCGCCGAACAGGGTGAGCACGGCGAAGAGCTTTGGTTGAAGCTCGAACTGAAGCTCATGGCCGACGTCGCCCTCGTCGGCTTCCCCAATGTCGGCAAGAGCACGCTGATCAGCGCGATCAGCGCGGCCAAGCCGAAGATCGCCGACTATCCGTTCACAACCCTCGAACCTCACCTCGGTGTGGTCAAGATCGACGACCACACCGAGTTCGTCGTCGCCGACATCCCTGGCCTGATCGAGGGCGCCAGCCAAGGCAAGGGCCTCGGCCATCAGTTCCTCCGCCACGTCGAGCGTGCCCGGGTGATGTGCGTCATGCTCGATCTCGCCGCCGTCGACGAGGTGTCGCCCGCTGAACAGGAGCGGATCCTGCTTCACGAGCTGGGCGCGTACCGCCCCGAGTTGCTCGAGCGCCCGCGCGTCGTGGTCGGTAGCAAGGCCGACGTCGCCGTGGGGGAGTGGAGTGGGCCGCGTGTCAGCGCGGTCACCGGGCTGGGTGTGCGCGACTTGGTCGGCCAACTCGCCTCGCTCGTGCACGAGGCTCGCTCTGATCAACCGGCGAACGAAGGGATCGTCATCATCCGCCCCGAGGCCGAGGGTGGACGCGTCGAGCGCATGGGCGAGCATGAGTTCCGCTTGATCGGCCGTCAGGTCGAGCGAGTTGTGGCACTCAACGATGTCTCCACCCCCGACGCGCTGTCGTACATCGATTTCCAGATGAAGCGCCTCGGCGTTCCGAGGCTCCTGTCTCGCGCCGGCGCACAAGACGGCGACACGGTCTGGATCGCTGACTTCAGCTTCGAGTACCAGCAGGAGGCCTAGGTGCGGCTGGTTGCCAAGATCGGCACGTCGTCGATCACCGACGCACTCGGTGTCATCGACCACGCGGTGGTCGACACGTTGTGCGATCAGCTGGCCCAGCTTCGCGCCGATGGCCACGAGGTGCTCCTCGTCTCTTCAGGTGCCGTGTCGGCGGGCGTCGCCGCGCTGGGCATGCCCGCCCGGCCCACCGACATGCCGACGTTGCAGGCCATCTCCGCCGCCGGGCAGAGCCGGCTGATGGAGACCTACAACCGGTCGTTGGCCAGGCATCATCTCGTTGCCGCCCAGGTGTTGCTCGTGCCTCACGACTTCGTCGATCGCCGGCAATACCTCCACGCCCGCCAGACCCTGATGCGGCTCATCGAGCTGGGCTGCATCCCCATCATCAACGAGAACGATGCAATCGCCAGTCACGAGCTGCGCTATGGCGACAACGATCGAATCGCTGCTCTGGTCGCCCACAACGTCAACGCCGATCTGTTGGTGCTGCTCACCGACACACCGGGTTTGTTCACAGCCGATCCACGCACCGACTCGACCGCCGAGCTGATCAGCGAAGTCGTTGCCGACAGCCCGCTGCTCACCGTGGCGCTGACTGCCGCTGGGTCGGGTCGCGGAAGTGGAGGCATGGCCTCGAAGTTCGCCGCAGCCAAGATGGCGTCGTGGTCCGGCACGCGCGCGGTGATCGCTGCTGCCGACCGACCGGACGTTCTCGTGGAGGCCGCTGCCGGGTTGATGGTCGGTACCACCTTCCAGCCGAGCGGACGCCGGTTGCCGGCCCGGAAGCTGTGGATCGGCTTCGCCAGTCAGGTCGACGGGGCAGTCATGGTCGACGACGGCGCGCGCAAGGCGCTGGTCGAGCGCGGCAAGTCACTGCTTCCCGCCGGCGTCATCAAGGTCACCGGTGACTTCGACGAGGGTGATGTCGTCGAGGTGCACGATTCGACGAACGCCGTGATCGCCCGCGGCATGGTGCTCAGCGCCGCCAACACGCTTCGACAGATCATCGGCAAGCGAACGACGGATCTACCGTCCGACGTCGCCCACGAGGTGATCCACCGCGACGATCTCGTGCTGTTGACCTAGCGCCCCGACGGGCAACGTTCGCCCTCGCTGCGTGCGCCCACATGCTGAATGGGTTGGAAAGCCGAAACCGTGCTTCTGGAATCGCGCCCATGCGAATACAAGGGTTGACCTACGTCTAGCTGCCCGCCGGCTTGGGCTGCTCTTCGGCCGTCGGTGCCGCACTGACGGCGGGTGCGGCGGCTGGTGAGTCGAGACCGAGTTCGGCACGCAGCTCGCTGAGGCGGCTGTGGGCCTCGACGTTGGCGGTGGCCTGCTCCACCTCGAGGATGCGTGACTCGACCGACGATTCTTGGAGCTCCGACGAGGCCTTGGCTTTGACGTAGCGCGCTTCGATCTTCTGCTGCACTTCGTTCAGCGTCGGTACGTCGTCGCCGACGGTCTCCTGCAGCTGCGTCATGGCCTTGTTCATCTCTTCTTGCATCTTGGCCTGCTCGAGCTGGGAGAGCAGCTTGTTCTTGTCGGCCAACTTCTGCTGCAGGATGCGACTGTTCTGGGCAACGGCGGCCTTGGCCTGATCCGACGCCTTGGCCGAATCGAGCACCATCGTCTTCAAGCCCTCGACGTCTTTTTCGACCTGGATCAGCTGGTTGGCGATCGTCTCGGCAGCGCCGTTGTACTGGTCGGCCTTGCCCGCGTCGCCGGCCTTCTGGGCATCGGAAGCCATCATCAGCGCTTGCCGGGCGTTGGCATTGAGCTTTTCCAGCTCGGCCATCTTGCTGTTGAGGCGTAGCTCGCTCTGCTTCTGATTGGCGATGACGTTGGCGGCTTGTTCCTTGAGACGGCGGTGTTGCGCCTGAGCCTCGGTGAGGGCCTGCTCCAGTTGCACTGCAGGGTCGGCCCTGCTCTCGAAGCTGCGATTGAACTTCGCGCCCAGGTACTTCCACCACTTCTTGAAGACTTTGAACATGAGGCTGATGCTAGTCGGCAGATACGCCGGATCTCGCCGGGCGAAGACGAGTTCGAACCTCGTCGAGCTCGGGCGATTGCAACACCATCAGCATCCCCGCATATGCGGCAGCGCCGACGATCGTCGACACCACGACTCTCACGATTGCACCAGAGCCGGAGTTGGCACCGATCGAGCCGGCAACTCCCCACACGACCTCGCTCATCACGAGCGAAGCAAGCCCGATTCGCCACAGACTGGCGATGACCGTTTGCACAGGGAACTCGGGCAGCTTGTAGTGAAGGATCTGCAGCGCCCAACCCGCGGAGATCAGGTAGGCGAGGCCGAACGCCAGGCCCAAGCCGAGCAGGCCCCACCGATGGACGAACAGCAGTGCCAGGACGATGTTCAACAGGTTCTCGCCGAGGTTGATGACGAAGGGGGTACGAGCGTCTTGGTGGGCGTAGAAGACTCGCAGCACGAAGAGGTAGACCGAGAACCCGACCAGACCGAGGGCGAAGCCAGCGAGGGCGCGCGACGTGTTGAGGCTGTTTGCCGCGGTGAACTTCCCGTGCTGGAACGCGGCACCGACGATGGCCCGGCGCAAGACGAAGAGGCCGAACCCAGCCGGCACGGTGACGAGGGCGATCAGTCGGATTCCGAGCGATGACCTGTCGAGTACTGCGCGGCGATCGTTGCGTTTGATCGCACTCGACAACTCCGGCAGGAACGTTGTGGCGATCGAGACGGCGAGCAGGCCGTGAGGAAGGACGAACCATGTGTAGGCCTTGGTGTATGCGTCTTCGTTGCCGGACCCGCCGCGCAGGAGGTTGCGGATCACAACGATCGCCACCTGGTTGGCGACCACATATCCCAACGCCCAGCCCGACAGTGACCGCAGGCTCCTCACCGCCGGATGTCCGAACGCCGGCTTGAAGCGGAAGCGCAGCTTGGCTTGCGCCAGGGCGGGCAGCAGAGCGATCGCCATCACGGCGATGCCGAGCGTTGCTCCCAAGCCCAGCGTCCAGCGCAACTTGCTGTTGTTGAGCACGTCAGCAAGTTGTGGCACGCGTTTGTCGATCGTTCCCGGTACGAGGAGCAACGAGACGATGATCGCCACGTTCGACAGCGCCGGCGCCCATGCAGCAGCGAAGAACCGCCGGCGGGCGTTGAGCACCGCGGCGCCGATGGCGTTGAGGCCGTAGAAGAAGATCTGGACGAGGAAGATCCGCGCCAGCAGCGTCCCTGCGCGGTGGTACTGGCCGGCGTCGACGTTCTTCGATGTGAACAGCGAGTACATGTGGAAGATCAGCGGTGCCGCGGCTACAGCTACGACGGTGATCGCCGCGAGCACGAGGATCCCCACAGAGATGACCGCCGAGGTTGCCTCGTCATCGTCGTCGTCGTGCAGCCTGGTGAACAGCGGCACCAACGTGGCAGAGAGCACACCACCGAGGAGCAACTCGTAGACCATGTTGGGCGTGCCGTTGGCCTGGTCGTACGCATCGCTGACCGGGCCCTGGCTGAGAACGATTCCGACGACGGCCACTCTCGCCAGCCCGGTGACGCGCGAGACCGCAGTGCCCGCAGCCACCGTGACGTTCGATCGCAGCAGGCTGCTCACGGGGATGGGGACGCCTGACCAGTGCTTCCGGGGCGCGTGTTGTTGATGTCTTCGACCGCGAGTCGCAGCGATTGGAGTTGGGTCACGACATCGTCGACGGCACTGCCCAGATCGTCGGTGGAGTCGGAGCCAACACTTACCTCGGCGGCCTGGGCGAGGAGCTCGCCGAGGCGGGTGTTGAGCAGCCGCAGTCGTTGGTCGGTGTCGTCGCGAGTTGTGCGAATCCGTTGCGCCGAGTCGAGCTGAGCCTGCAGCGATGTTCGAGTTGCATCGTCGGTGGCTATCGCGAGCCGCGCCGCCAGGGCTGTGCTGTCCAGACGGTTGAGTGCGTCGTCGAGCTCGTCACCCCTGCGGGCGATGAGCCAACACTCCTCGACGCCGCGCTGCACCTGGCGGGTGATCGACTCCATGTTGGTTCGCAGAGGGCCGTCACGTGTCGATGCGACGATCTCGGCGTACCGTCGCTGCGATGCCTGCGCCGCGCTGACGTAGCGACGCCAGGGCTCGCTGAGCACGAACGGGTCGATCGTCATTGGCCGTTCCAGAGGCCGGCGGCGGCGATAAACCCACGCGCTGGCTGCGGCTACAGCGGCCACGGCGATGGCGACGAGTGCGGCCGTCATGGCCGGAAGGGTAATCGCTGGTCAGCCATCAACAGCAGCGATGTCATCGGCCGTCAGGGTGGTGAGCTGCTCGTCGCTGGGGTCGCTCAGCGGCGCGATGCGCTGTGCTTGGTGAGCAACTGCGGTCTCGAAGAGGTTGCGGACGAAACGGGCGTTGCCGAAGCCCCGAGTGCGCGGCTCGGCACTGATGAAGTGTCGCACGCGACCGAGGGCATCGTCAGAGCACGTGTACTGGTTCTTGTCACCCAATCCCTCGAAGATCGCAACCAGTTCGTCGTCGGTGTAGTCGGGGAACGAGATGGTGCGCGTGAAGCGACTCTTCAAACCGGGGTTCGACTCGATGAACTCCTCCATCTCCGTCGTGTAGCCGGCGGCCACAATCGCCAGATCGTCACGGTGGTCCTCCATGAACTTCACCAGGGTGTCGATCGCCTCGCGCCCGAAATCGTTGTCTCCACCGCGAGCCAGCGCGTAGGCCTCGTCGATCAGGAGCATGCCGCCGAGTGAGGATTGCAGGATCTCCGACGTCTTCAACGCTGTTTGACCGACAAAGCCGGCAACGAGCTTCGATCGATCGGTCTCGACCAGCTGTCCCTTGGCCACAACACCAATGGCGCGGTAGATCTGACTGAGAAGTCGCGCAACGGTGGTCTTGCCGGTTCCGGGATTGCCGGTGAACACCAGGTGGTGGCTGGTTTCGATGATGGGCAGGCCGCGCTCGCCGCGTATCTGTTGCACTTGCAACATGCTGGTGAGTCGTCGCACTTCGGCCTTGACGTTGTCGAGGCCGATCAAGGCGTCGAGCTCGGCCATCAACTCAATGACCGATCGACTCGGAGCTAGGCCTGCCTCCTGTGCAACGGTCGCGGTTGTCGTCGCCGCGCTCGCCGCGGCCTCGGCCACCTTCGCCGCGGGAACTTGTGTGGCGCTCTGTTTGTCTGGCTGCCCTGGTCGGGGCACACCGGCGGCATCCATCGCCTGCAGCAGCCGAGTGCGGAACGCGTCGATCGCTTGCAGCTCGTTCATCGACGGGACGAGATCGGTGGCGGCGGTGACGTGGGCGAGGTGCATCGCCAACTCGTAGTAGCGGTTCGTTCGTCGGGTGCCATCCCGGTGATCGGCCTTCACCAACAGATCGAACAGCACGCTCGGCTCGCTCAGCCACTCGTCGCGGTGACTGAACAGATCGGAGTCGCGGACTCGGGAGCTGGAAGTGATCAACGGCGGATCGAGCAGCGGGCCGATCGAGTCGAGGTACGCATCGAGCTCGCTGTCGGTGAGCCGTCCGTCGGCGGCGATGATCGCAGCGACAAGGTTGCTCGCCTCGATCACCGCATCGGCGCTGTGCTCGGCGTCGAGCCGGCCGCTCAACGAACCGAGCTCGTGGGCGATGCCGCTGACAAAGTCGGTGACGTCACGTTGCATCGGGCCGGGCATGGGACCGCAGGCTACGCCGTCACCTCGCGCGGTCGGGGCGCCGGACCTTCGGGTGCGGTGTTCGCTAGCTTGGCCGGAGAGGTGCATGAGATGAGCCCCCGTCGAGTGTCGAAAGCGATCACGGTCGTCGTTTGCGCGGTCGCGTTGCCTGCTGCCTGCGCCGAGAGCTCGACCGTTCGTCCTGCCGCGGAGTCCTCGCCGACCGAGTCGGTGGCGGAGATCACCGAGCCAGGGACCGGTCTGGCGAGTACGACTCAGCCTGGAGTTACCACCGCCGGCTCGTTGCCGGCGGCAACCGATGGGAGTACGCCGCCGATGGGAAGCGAACAGATCGATCCGGGCCTCAAGCCATACATCGACATCGCCGTCGCCGATCTCGCCCAGCGCTTGACCCTCGATGCCAGCGCGATCGAAGTGAGTTCGGCGACGTTGGTCGAATGGCCCGATTCGTCACTCGGATGCCCGCAACCGGGTATGCAATACGCCCAGATGCTCACTGACGGCGCGCGAATAGTGCTCAACGCGCGAGGCAAGCAGTACCGCTACCACGCTGGTGGTTCGCGCATGCCGTTCCTGTGTCAGCAGCCCGTCGAGGAACCACCGAGCACCGGCTGAGGCGAAACGTCTCGTCCAAGCTTGACAAACATCGTCTTGTCGGGTTCCGCGATCGTTGTTAGGTTGCGACTCGGGAGCAAGGGCGCACGTTTCGGCGTGGCTCCCGACTTCAAAGCGTTTTGTGATGTGCAGTCGGCTCAGAGCCGAATGACGTGGGAGGGAACCACAACGTGAAGAGAGTTACAGCCCTTGTTGGCGGTGCCGCGCTGGTGCTCGCCGTCGTAGCGCCGTTGGGTCAGGTAAAGGCCCAACAGGTGCCCGAAGCCGACACCTCGCTCATCGGATCGAAATCCGTTGTCGAGAGCAAGACCGGCAGCTACATCGTCGTGATGCGTGCTGATCCGTTGGTCACCACGATCGCCGCAGACGATCTCAACACCCCGGCGGCCGAGGCGCAAGGTGCGGCGCTCGACGAGAGCCACGATGCAGTGCTCGCCGAGTCCGGTGTGAGCACCGATGCAAAGGTGCAGGACTTCACCAATGCGCTCAACGGCTTCTCGGCTGTCATCGACTACAAGCAGGCGATCAGCCTCGCCGCAAATCCGAAGGTTTCCCTCGTGCTGCCCGACGAGTTGCGCCAAGTGGCGTCGAGCACCGATCACGATGGTCGCGACACCGGCCCGAGCGCCGACGACCTCGGCGCCTTCCTCGGCCTCACCGGCCGCGGTGAGGCGTGGAAGAGCGGCATCACGGGCGAAGGCGTCACGGTTGGCGTGATCGACACCGGCATCTGGCCCGAGCACCCGAGCTTCGCCGACGACGGGACGCTCCCACCACATGCACCTCTCGACGCGAAGCGGCCGAACTGTGAGTTCGGCAACACCGCCGCCAATCCCAATGACGCCCCGTTCAAGTGCAACAACAAACTGGTCGGCGCGCGTCAGATGCTCGACACGTACCGAGCGGTCATCGGTGCCGCCCCCGACGAGTTCGTCTCGGCCCGCGACGACGAGGGCCATGGTACGCACACCGCGTCGACGGCCGCAGGCGACGCCAACGTCGAGGCGACGATCTTCGGCCGCGACCTCGGCCGCATCTCCGGTATCGCCCCACGGGCGCAGATCATCGCCTACAAAGTTTTCGGCAACAGCGGTGGCTTCACGTCCGATATCGCTGCGGCAATCGACCAGGCAGTCGAAGACGGCGTCGAAGTGATCAACTTCTCCGGGGGTGGCGGCGCCAACCTCCTAGGTGCAGACGCCATAGCCTTCTTGTTTGCCGCAGACGCGGGCGTATCCAGCGCGGTTTCGGCCGGCAACTCCGGACCCACCCCGGCAACCGTCGGCGGTCCCGCCGACGTGCCGTGGGTGACGGCAGTAGGCGCCAACTCGCAGCGCCGGTTCTTCCAGGGGACCATCGAGCTCGGCAATGGCGCCACACTCACCGGCGCATCGATCGCCGGTCACACTGGCAAGTTGGACT
>DATAJN010000177.1:0-1989 GCA_036262105.1 Ilumatobacteraceae bacterium | reverse complement strand
GAGTACCCCTGACCGCGGTGGCCAACGACGAGTTGCGCACTCGTCTCGTGGTCGTGCCCCAGGAACCGTTCCTCTTCGACGGCACCATCGCTGCCAACCTCGGCTTTGCCCGGCCGATGCTGAGCTTGGCGGATCTCGAGAAGGCCATCGTCGACCTCGACCTCAGCGATTGGCTGGAGACCCTGCCCGACGGTCTCGCCACGGAAGTCGGCGCTCGCGGATCGCAGCTCTCTGCCGGCGAGCGGCAGCTGGTGGCCTTGGTGCGGGCGTCGCTGGTGGATCCCGATGTCTTGGTGCTCGACGAGGCGACGTCGTCGGTCGATGCCCTCACCGAGGTCCGCATCGGCCGGGCTCTCGACAAGCTGGCGGTGGGTCGCACGACGATTGCGATCGCCCACCGGCTGTCGACCGCGGCGCGTGCCGATCGGGTGCTGGTGCTCGACCACGGCCGGCTCGTCGAGGACGGTCCTCATGCCGAGTTGTTGGCCGCAGGCGGCACCTACTCGCGGATGTTCGAGGCGTGGATGTCGGCTACCGCCTCGACGCAGTGGTCAGCTCTGCGGCTCGATGTCGAACGGCATCGGTCCTGACACGTTGCTCACACTGCACGTGATCGAGTTGCCGGCTAGGTCGGCTGACGTCGACCAGTGGGTCGTCTGGCCGGCTGCGACGTTGTCCACGACCGCAGTCGAAGACTCGCTGTCGTCGGTGCTGGCGAACTTGACGACGATCCGGTAGTCGTGATCCCGATCGTCGAGGTTGTGGATCCGCCCCGTCAGCGTTGCCCGACCCGCGGCCACCGTGCAGGGTTGATCGACGAACAGCTCGTGTGGGCCGGGCTCGACGAAGTCGCGGAGCTCGTGCACGACCGCCCTGGTGAAGAAGAATCCTCCGACGCATGCGGCCAGGGCGAACGGCGCGAGCGCCAAGCCGGCAATGGCGAAGTCACGGCCGTAGCCGTCGTTGCGGCGCGACGCCTTGAGCCCGAGCACGCCGAAGACGATCGCCAGCACTGCCGAGCAGGCTGCAAACACGAAGACGAACGGCACCCAGCCGAGGACCACACCGGCCACTCCGGTGACCATCGAGGTGATGGCGATGCCGCGGGATCGACGCGGCTGATTCGACTGCGGCGGTGGTTGGGTGGCCATCGAGTCGACGTAGCGCCGGCCGTCGACGGCAACATCCGACGTCCACTGCACACCGTTGAAGTAGCGGAACTCGTATCGTCCCTGGGGATCGGCATACCAGCCCGACGGAGTGGTACGGCTTTCCACGCCTCGTCACCCTATCCAGCGGTCGGGTCTGGTCGGTCGGGTCCTAGGATCTGACACCGCCATGGAGATCGTTCTCATTCGACACGGTGAACCTGAATGGGTGCGCGAGGGGTTGAACGTCGTCGACCCGCCACTCACCGAACGTGGGCTCCGCCAGGCCGAACGCGTGGCCGTTGCCTTGTCGGGTGAGGTGTTCGACGAGATCGTGATCTCCCCGCTGCGCCGACCGCGTCTCACTGCTGCGCCATCGCTTGCCGAGCGCGGCGTCGACGAGATGATCGAGCAGTGGCTGGAGGAGATCCGTGAACCCAACTGGCACGGAACGCCGGCCGAGCTCGCCCGCAAGGCGTACGAGGAAGAGAGGTCGCGGCCGGCCTCGGCGCGTTGGGAGGGTGTCGTCGGGGGAGAGCCGTCGCGCGATTTCGTCGAGCGGGTACGCGCCGGTGCCACCGACTTCCTGTCCGAGCGCGGTGTGTACCGCAGCAAGCAGACGTTGCCGGTGTGGCACATGGACGAATCGGAGCGACGGATTGCCGTGTTCGCCCACGCCGGCACCAATGGCGTGCTCCTGTGCCATCTGCTCGGGCTCGATCCGGTTCCGTGGGAATGGGATCGCTTCGTCACCGCTCACGCCTCGATCACACGGTTGGTGACGATGCAGATGGGCGACGGGCACACGTTCAGCCTGGTGAAGTTGAGCGATGTCGAACAT
>DATAJN010000176.1:0-6677 GCA_036262105.1 Ilumatobacteraceae bacterium | reverse complement strand
CCGAAGTGCTCGACGACGTCGGCTGACATGACGACCTCGTCGACACTGGTCGGATCCGCCATGCGGCCTTGGGTGATCGTGATGCGATCCTGATCGAAGTACAGGCCGTCAACGCTGCCCAGGACGGGTACGGACACGTTGTTGAGCGTGCCGTCCGGGTTCAACGGATAGGCATTGAGCTCGGCGTAGCTCTCGACGTTCTTGACGTGGGGCAAATGACGAATGGTGTCGATCGTCGTCGGGTCGTAGCCGACGCTCGCACCGGGCTCTGTGTTCGAGTTCGAGAGGTTCACGCTGAGATCGGAGGGGTTCGTACTCGCCAAGAACACCGAATACGACGACTGAGTACGTCTCGCCGCGGCGACTGCGCCCATCGCCACGCCGCCGACCAACCCAACGAGCAGTACGAGCGCCAGATAGCCACCCAGCCGACGCTTGAACGTCGCCCGGAATCGAAACTTGGCCACACGAGCGACCTCGCTCACGTCGCGCTCCTCAATCCGCACGCAGCAGCGCAGCCGCTGGTGTGCGGGCGGCGCTTCGCGCGGGGATGGCGGCGACGATGTTGGCGAGCACGACTGCGGCGAAGGCGACGAGCGCGATCGATACTGCCGGAACGGTCGTGTGTGGCACCACGTGGATGCCGTTCGCGAAGCGCGTCCACAGCCAGCGGCCGACGATTATCCCGATAGGAACTCCTCCCATCGTACCGACGGCCGCAGCCATGGTCGATTGCCAGGCAACGGTCGCGGCGAGCTGACGCCGGGTGAATCCGAGCGTCTTCAACAGGGCGAGGTCGCGCCGCCGTCGCCGGACCGAGGCAATCAGCGTCAAAGCCAGGGCCGAAATCGCGCCGACGGCCAGACCCGCGCCGAGCACGGTCGGGGCCGTCCCCATCGATCGGTAGTTCACGATCTCGGCAGGTCGCTGCACGGGAAGCACGGTGACGGGACCGTCGCCATCGGTGTACATCCCGTCGGCAACGGTCTGCAGCTTTTGTCGTGCGGAGCTGGGGTCGACGCCGGGTCGAAAGCGAACAAAGAACGCCTGCGGTCCATCCTGATCACCGAAACCTCGGTCGTCGGCCGGGAAGATCGTCTGGGAGACCACCGCTCCGGTGGTGAGCCCCATGTGAAGGGTGACCGCAATCCCCACTGCAGGCAGCGCCGCCGTGCCGACGATGACCAGAGGCGTCGGTTGTCCGCTGACGAGCGTGACGCTCACTGTGTCGCCCGGGTGCTTGTGAAGTTGCGCCAACGTCGTGGCGCCCAGCACAACCTCGTTCGGATTCTCGAGCGCATGACCGGACAGCATCGAGGGGGCGACCGGCGCTCCAGGGTCGGTGCCGAGAACCGGAACCGTCAGGCCGTCGATCTGAGCCGTCGCGAAGTAGACCCCCACCCAGGCGGCAACATCCGCGTCGCCATCGAGGAGCGGCTTGGCCTTGTCCTGCGGAATGTTGGAGATACCTGAATAGGCAGAGCGCAGCTCGTAGTCCCAGTTCCACCCGTACAGCGCAGGCCGGGATACGAGGGTGTGCAAGCTGGCGCCGAAGATCAGCGTTCCGACAATGACGACGACGGCCAGACCGCCTCCCAGCATCGCCGAGCGAACCGGCGCCGCGTTCTTGCCACTGCCAGGTTCGACGGCGAAGCGGATGCCAACGGCAGTCGAAGGAGGAACGCCGGCGATCGAGACGGCGCTGGCGAACCGCGATGGGCGAGACTCGGAATGCCGGCCGCGCCGACCGACATCCACCGACGCGACGCGACGAGCCATCGCTGTAGCAAGTACCGCCAGCCCAGCGATCAACACCATCAGACCGAGACCGAGCACGGTCCAGTCGAAGCTGATGCCAGGCGTCGGGTCAACAGCGCGCACGGGGCCGAGCGGCGACAGCGGCGACACGGCGATTGCCACCCCACATGCGAGTACGGCTCCGACGATGATGGCGCCGACGATTCCGATCAACCCGTCGGTGGCCGTCATCGCCGGGCTGGCGCCGAGGCCACGCAACACACCGACCTCATTGGCACCAAGCCTGAGTTGGCGGCCGATCACCTGACCGGCAATGAGTAGCGCGGCGAGTGCTGCGATCCCCCCGAACACACCGAGCGCAATTGCCTCCGGCTCAATAGCCCGTTCAGCCTTGGCGACCTGGGTCGAGGTGACAGATGTGACGACCGCGGTCGGAATCGCGTTGGCGATCTCGGATTCGACGGCGCTGACATCACGGGCGCCGTGGTCGAGTTGTAGCCCGGCGGAGAAGCCGTCGCTGCCGCAGCACTGGGCCAACCGGCCGGCGATCGCCGGGTTGAGGAGCACATCAGTCGGTAGACGGTCCGTGTCATCCTGAACCACCTCGTTGTTGAACACGACGATGCCGACCAGCGTGACATCGAGTGTGAAGTACGGGGGGACGCTGGCCGTGCGGAACCCTGGCAGGTTCGCCTGGTCGTTGGTGTAGAAGCCGAGGTGATGCACGCTGCCTACGTGATCCCCGAGCGCTCGGGCAGCGGGCGCGCTCATGACGATCTCTTCCGCTCGTCGCGGGTCGGCCATCCGGCCTTCAACCACCGTGACGCGATCTTGGTCCGCGTACAAACCGTCGGCGCTGGCCACGACGAAGACGCCCTTTGCCTCGGCGTCAGCGTTGGCGGGCGAAGGCGCTCCATCCGACCCCAACTCGACCACGTTGGGAACGCCCCAGCTGGCAACGCGGCGCACGTTCGGCAAGCCGGCCAACTTCTGCTCGAAGTCCGAGACATGGTTGCCTACAGTGACCTGGGAGAGGTCAACCACGCGCAGATCGGACGGATTGGTGCTCTTCATGTACGCGGGGAACGACGACTGCGTCCGCCGCGCCGCGGCGATCGCGCCCATCGCAACGCCTCCGAGCATCCCGACCAGCAGAACGATCGATAGATAACCACCGGCACGACGGCGCAACCCAGCACGGAACCGAAACCAGGTAACTCGCAAGACCTGGCGACTCATCCTGAAGCATCCATGCCCACCTCGACCCCTGTGAACACGCTACGGGCGTGCCCGCGCTCAGCGTGCCCTATCGATCGTCGGTGGGAAAGGTGGCCAGCCAGTGACCCGCATTCGTACTACTACCACCGCCACATTCGAGATGAACGCGGCGGAAGAGGACCGCGCGACCGAGGTTGCCTCAGCGCACGGGCGATGGTCGACGCCGACTGGATGCCGAGCGGACCAGGAAGCAGCCGGCAAGCGTCAAGCCGAATGCGATGAAGAACAGTGGGCCGGTACGCGACGAGCCGGTGGCCGGAAGGATCGGACCCTGCGAGAAGACCGCGGGTGGCGGCGGCGGAGCCGGCGGAGCCACCACCGTGACGATTTCGTTGGCCGAGTTGCACACACCGGCGACGGGAGCGTTGTTCTGGTCGCCGCTGTATGTAGCGACCCACCGATAGTCGCCGGCAGCGACCGGCGAGAACACGCCGGATGTGACAGCACCACCAGTGACGGGATAGCTCACACCCAGCGAAGTGAACACGGGTACGCCGCTGCATGTGGCGTCGTTGGGCCCGTACAGGCGGAAGTCGATCGTGGCACCCGGCTGTGGGTTGATCCGGCCCGACACAGTGGCCGAGTCGGCCACCTGCCCGGTACCGACAGTGATGTTCGCCGAGGCGACG
Organism: Ilumatobacteraceae bacterium; assembly: GCA_036262105.1. Lineage (GTDB taxonomy): Bacteria > Actinomycetota > Acidimicrobiia > Acidimicrobiales > Ilumatobacteraceae > JAENVT01. The sequence continues at coordinate 3,012 of DATAJN010000176.1, read as the reverse complement.
GTTGCGATGGTCGGCGCTGCCCGCGCCACGGTCATACCGAGGGTGGTGCCGCGACCAGACGCAGTGTTCGTGGTCTGGCCGACGTATTGCGTGTTGTCGACGACTTGAACCGTCTGCTGTCCTGGCGTCACCGGGTCTTGGTCGATGGTCGGCGTCTTGAGCACGTCGAAGGTGAAGTTGATCTGGCACATCGACTGGGGTCCGGTGATGCCCTTCAAGAACACGTGGCCACCCGACTTGGGGGTGAAACGCATCTGCCCGAATATGTTGAGCGCAGGATCGATCGCCGCGACGTCGAAGACCATGCCGTCGCACGCGGTTCCGGCCGCGCCAACAGCAGTGGGCGAGATCTGGAGGACGCCTGGATCAGCTCCCGTCGGCACGCACGCGGAGAACGCGCCCAGAATCCCGCACGCCGGGATCAGCGTGATACCGGGATCCCCCACCGGGCAGGGAAAGGCATCGCCGAAGTTGCACACGGTGTTGATGTCAGTGGTGTTCGGGTCTGAGTTGTTGTTGCTCAGCTGGACATATGCCGACAACCCCGTGTTCCCGACCGTGACGACGCTTGGAAAAGTAGGAGCGGCCGCCGCACCGTAGCCAGCGTTGGCCGAGCCAGACCATGCCAGGACAACCGACAATGAGACTGCTACAAGGGCAACGAGACAACGGAGAAACGGGGAGGATCCTGTTCGCGGATCACCGATTGGCACGTCGTACCTCCTGAAGAGGTGGGAACTCAACCATGGGCCTCTTCCTCCCGTGAAGGCAAACGCTACAAGCGCATTGATCGTTCTGCAATCACCGTGTGTTTACCGAGCCCCCGCGCAGCGTGATGAGCGAACGGCTCGAACCACGTGGACACCACTCGCTGGCGGAGTCAGTCGAGGGGTTTGAAGAACCAGCGCCCGGCGTACGGGTTGTCGTTGTACCGCTCGATCGAGACGTAGCCGGCGCGGTCGTACATGGCGATCGCCTCGAGCAGTGTGCTGTTCGTGTCGAGCACGACGCGTTCGTGACCGAGCTGTTTCGCGCAACCCTCCAAGTGCTCGAGCATTCGTCGACCGATCCCCGCACCGCGCATGTCCGGGTGGACCCACATCCTCTTGATCTCGCCAGTCGTGTCATCGACGCTCTTCACACCTCCGCATGCCACCGCATGTCCATCGCTGTGCGCCACGACGAACATGCCGTTCGGTGCCCGCATCGACGGCGCGTCGACGATCAACGAATCACCCGGATCGAACCCCGTCGGGAATCGCTCGTCGAGCTCTTCGAAATACTGAGAAATCGCCCAAACTGCCTGGTCACAGCGCGGATCGACGACATCGAATGTTGTGGTTGCGGCTCTCAACAGCCGCTCAGCCCTGTCGAGCGCTGCGCTGAGTTCGACCTGGTGGTTCGTCGAGAGTGGGGCGACGATTCGTTGTGCCAGCTCCTCGGAGCGGCGGTCGAGTTCACCTCGCTCCAGGCGCCCACTCTCGGTGAGCCTGGCCGTTCGCCTGCGACCGTCACCGGGGTCGGAATCGACGGTGACCAGACCTTCGGACTCGAGCTGGCGCAGGAGACGGCTCACGTAACCAGAATCAAGCCCGAGGCGAGTGCGGAGCTCCTGCACACCAATGCCTCCGGGACCGATCTCATACAGCAACCGCGATGGTCCGAGTGGTCGTCCGGAACCGAGGAACGAATCGTCGAGCACGCCGATGCGTTGGGTGAACGAGCGGTTGAAACGCCGAAGCGCAGCGACATGGTCCTGCATCGATCTCTGACTGTAGTCAGATAGTTTTGAGGCGTCGAAAATTTTTCTCAAGAATTCCTCAAGTCGGCGCTCGTGGATGCCGATGTGGTCCCGAGCGGCCGCGAGGCCTACGCGATCGTCGTGATGTACGCCCCGACGAGCTTCGCCTCTTTCTGGTCGACGGGGCCATCGCGGCGCGACGCATGATCGTCGCCGAAGTGCTTGAAGGCCGGCAGCCCGGCAATCGGGTTGGGATCATCGTGGCCGTGACCATGAAACGAAAGATGCACGAACGAATCATCGGCCAGGCGCAGCACGATGTAGCTCACGTCGTCGGGCTTGGTCTGGGCCAGTTCGGCGAACACGCCCTCGACGCGACGCTGGTTCTCGTCGGCAGCATCGGCAGACGCGGTCGCGTAGCGGGTGACGAGGCGGTACTGAATCGGCGTGTCGTTCGGCATTTTGAGGAGCTCCCTTGTCGGCTCCCGGCATCGTAGGCCCGCCGGCAACCTCGCGAATAGGGTCGGCAAATGCGAGTGCGACGCCCAACGGCACCGACGATCATGGTTGCGGCTGTCATTGCGGCGCTGGCCGCGCCATGCTTGTGGGCGGTCTTCGCCCACCACTCGTTCGCGGTCGGCGACATCGCCCTGATCGAGCTGCGCACGCGTGACGTGTTCTCTGCCCACCCGCCGCTCGTCGGTGCGTATTCGAGGTATGGCTGGTCGCATCCCGGTCCGCTCGAGTTCTATCTCTTCGCTTTTCCGTACCGGCTGTTCGGCGGCGACTTTGCCGCACTGCGCCTGACCGCACTGCTGTTCAACGTGGCCACGCTCGCTGTTATCGCATGGGTCGCCCGCCGCCGAGGCGTCACCGCGCTCGTGGTGCTGATGGCGGTCGCGGTCGCACTCGTGTGGGGCTTGAACGCCAACGCTCTGACCGACAGTTGGAACGTGACGATCGCGGTCCTTCCATTCCTGCTGGCGATCGTTGCCTGTTGGTGCGCGTGCTGCGGGGACCGGTGGGCTTGGCTGGTCGCCGCCGTTGCCTTCTCGTTCGTGTTCCAGGCACACGTGGGTTTCGGCGTCGTGCTCGCCCCGCTGGTACTGGCGACTGCCGCGTGGCTGAGCGTTCGGGCCCGGCGCGACCATCCAGAGTTCACGTTCGGCGATATCACCGCTGGAATCGGTGCTGCACTCGGTCTCGCCATTCCTGTGCTGATCGACGTTGTTGCGCACTGGCCCGGGAACCTCGAGCGCTTGCTCAAGTGG
>DATAJN010000175.1:0-3422 GCA_036262105.1 Ilumatobacteraceae bacterium | reverse complement strand
AGGATCATCACGGCCGCCGGCGTATCCAGCGGGATCGACATGGCCTTGCGCCTTGTCGAACTACTGGTCGATCGCACCGCGGCACAGGCCGCTCAGCTGATGATCGAGTACGACCCGCAACCGCCGTTCGATTGCGGTGCGATGGCGAAGTGCGACGACGAGACGATCGGTCGCGTTGCCGAGTACGCCAAGCTGCGCAAGTAGCGGCTCAGAAGGTTGTTGCGCAGAAGGTGTCGCCCTGCGGCAACGAAGCCTCGGTGCTGACGTCGGTGTCGCCGCACAGCGCACCGAGCATGCCCTTGACCATGCCTCTATCAACGGCGCAGATGACGGGATGCTCGATGGCCACATCTCCGAAGGGGCAATGGTTGTTGACGATCCGCAACTGGTTGTTGCGCTGATCCGCGTGGGCGGCGAATCCGTGTGCCGTGAGCGCGTCGGCCACGGCTTGCATGGCCGATCGAAGGCTGCGTTGACCGGCGGCAACATCGGGACCCGACAAGCCCGCTGCCATGGCCTGCCCGTACTCCTGACCGACTGCCTCGGCCATCGCTTCGGCCTGTTCGCTCGGCAACAACGCCAATGCTTTGCCGAGCAACGAAAGCACCAGGTCGTCGCTGCGCACCGGGACGTCGATGGAGACGTTGGCCACCGAGCGATAGTGCTTCGATGGCCGACCGGCACCGGCACCCTCGGCACGTTCAACGGCGACTTCCAGGTAGCCGCCGGCGGCGAGCCGGTCGAGGTGGTGACGGGCGACGTTGGGATGCAGGCCGAACTGCTCGGCCACCTGTGACGCGGTCACACCCTCCTCGCGCTCACGGGCGAACAGGTAGATCCCTCGGCGCGTGGGGTCGCCGAAAGCGTTGGTGATGGCCGAAACCGTCGCGGTGAAGGCACCCGATGCCATTGGAGCGCTGGGTGGGTTCGCAGCCACGCCGGTATTCTACCTATCTGCGTAGTGGTAATTCGCTGCGATCCGCTTCCCACGACCAGTCCCCAGAAAGAGTCACCCCATGCCGGCAACCACGAACGAGCAGATCATCGAGGCTCTCCGACCCGTGGAGGATCCCGAGCTGCGGCGCTCGATCGTCGACCTCGGAATGGTCCGAAGGGCCACGCTCGGCGACGATGGTGTGCTCGACGTGCAGATCGCGCTCACCGTGGCCGGGTGTCCGTTGCGCAACGAGATCACCAGTCGCGTCACCGCTGCAGTTGCGCCACTGCCCGGTGTGAGCCGAGTTGCCCTCGACTTCACGGTGATGACCGATCAGGAACGTGAAGCAGTACGCATCATGCTGCACGGCAACCCCGGTGATACGGCGGGTCAAGGTGCTGCCCACGGCCACGCCGAGGGTCGCAAGGTGCCGTTCTCCGAGCCTGGCTCCAAGACCAGGCCGTTGCTCATCTCGTCGGGCAAGGGAGGCGTCGGCAAGTCGAGCGTCACCGTCAACCTCGCCGTCGCCCTCGCCCAGCAGGGCTATTCGGTCGGCATCGTCGACGCCGACATCTACGGCTTCTCCATCCCGCGCATGCTCGGCGCCGACCGCGATCCGGTCGTGATCGACCAGATGCTCGTGCCACCGGAGAGCTACGGCGTTCGGTGCATCTCGATTGGATACTTCGTGCCCGAGGGGCAGGCCGTCGTGTGGCGCGGGCCGATGTTGCACAAGGCGCTCGAGCAGTTCCTCACCGACGTCTTCTGGGACGAACCCGACTTCCTCCTGGTCGACATGCCTCCCGGCACGGGCGACATCGCCCTGAGCCTCAGCCAGTACCTACCGCGTGCAGAGGTCTACGTCGTCACCACTCCGCAGCCGGCCGCGCAGAAGGTCGCCGCGTTGTCGGCGGCCATGGCAGCAAAGGTCAACATGACGGTCAAAGGTGTGATCGAGAACATGAGCTGGTTCACCGGCGACGACGGCAAGCGCTACGAGATCTTCGGCAGCGGCGGTGGTCAGGAACTGGCCGACGAGCTCGGAGTACCGCTGCTCGGCAAGCTGCCCCTGGTGCCCGAGCTGCGTGAAGGTGGCGACGACGGAGTGCCCATCATCATCGCCGATCCCGACAGCGAGGCAGCCAAGTTGTTCCACGAGATGGCCCGGCGAATCGCCGTCGACCTCAAGTCCAAGAAGGTCTACAACTCCGCCCTGAAGATCAGTTAGCGACCCGCGCGTCCAGTCGCGGCGATGGGCGCGATTCTGGAACTGCGACTTCCGTTTCTGCGCCCACGCAGGCTCGATGCATAGGTCGGCGGAGCGGTGGCAGTGGCCGGCTGGCCAGGGATGTCAGTCGCCAGTCGCCCCGTCGATCGCTTCGCGGATCAGATCAGCATGGCCGCAATGCCGTGCATACTCCTCGATCATGTGGACGATCGTCCGCCGTAGCGTGTGCTGGCCGACCTGAGGTTCGCCCAAGTTGCGGTCGTCCATGCTCGCGGTCAGGAGGTGCCGGTCGATGGTCTCGATCTCGCTCCAGTAAGCGGCTATCGCCTCTGCGATGGTCGCCTCGACCGGCACTTGCCACTCCTCATCGTCGTCGAACAACGCCGGAACGTCTTCGGCCAACAGAACTCGTCGGAACCACCACCGCTCGACGTCCGTCATGTGGCGGATCAGACCGAGAAGGTTCAGCGTGCTCGGCGGGCACGTGGAAAGGCGTGCTTGCTCGTCGCGGAGTCCCTCGACCTTTCGCGCCAGGACAGCACGGTGGTAGGCCAGATATCCGAGCAGAACCGAGCGTTCGTCTTCGGCCACCGCCTTCGCGGCAGGGAGCGGTGTGATCGGCTGAGACATGGCGGCTAGTCGCCCCAGTGGCGCTGCTCGCCGAACGGGTCGCCGTACATGTGGTAGCCGTTGCGCTCCCAGAAGCCCGGCTCGTCGCTGTCGCGTAGCTCCAGGGCACGAACCCACTTGGCGCTCTTCCAGAAGTAGAGATGGGGCACGACGATCCGCACCGGTCCTCCGTGGATCGGCTCGATCTCCTCACCTTCATAGGCGTAGGCGACGATGGCTTCGTCGGTGGTGATGTCGGTGAGCGGGATGTTGGTGGTGTAGCCGTGCTCGGCATGTTCCATCACATGCGTTCCCTCAGGGAGCACACCGGCTCGTTCGAACAGATCGCGCACCCGCACACCAGTCCACGTGGTGTCGAACTTGCTCCACTTCGTCACACAGTGGATGTCGAACTTGAGCGTCACCGACGGCATCGCCTTCAATTCGTCGAGGTCGAACGTGAACGGTCGCTCGACGAGGCCACCGATGGCCATGTTCCATTCCCCGGGGGCATACGTGGGCACGTCGCCGACGTGTAGGACGGGAAACCGATCAGTGAGGTACTGCCCGGGCGGCAGCCGTTCGGGGTCGTAACCCTTCTCGATCAGTTCCTTGCGGTTGCGGTCGAAGAAGCCCATGCACTCCAGT
>DATAJN010000174.1:0-2831 GCA_036262105.1 Ilumatobacteraceae bacterium | reverse complement strand
TCGTCGCACGGTCCATTCCACGCCAATGCGTTCGCCGTTTCAGGAACAGCAAACACTCGATCACCGGATCGCAGGTCCCACACCACGAGCTGCTTGCCACCGACCGCTGCGTAGCGCGCCGCCTGGTCGGCCTCGACCACGCCCGTCTCGCCCGGCCCGAGTCCCACGGCAGCACCGGAGTCGAGATCGACCACGGCAGATCCGATCGACCCCACCAGCAGCGCGCGCTGACCGTCGGCAGAGCCGACGAGATCGCGAACGCTGCCGACTTCCGGTGGAGCCTCGATCGCGGACCCGGCGATCAACTCGCTGCCTGAACGATTCCACTTCAACACCTGACCGGTCGACGTCACGGCCACGACGACCCGGCCGTCGGCAGCGACCTCGACCGCGGTGAAGCTGACAACAGGCGCGAGGGTGGCAGAAGTAGCCACCAGGGCGCCGGTCGTCGAATCCAGGAGGCGGACCGAACTGTCAGTGGCAACCGCGACCCAACCCGGCACCAGATCGGTCAAGCCGTCCCCGATCTCGGAGACAGCCTTGCCGGAGAGCACCTCGATCAACGCTTGCCTTCCATTGGTGCCAACCGTCACGGCGCGATCGTCTGCGGCGTCGAGCGCCACCACCTTGCCGTCGAGGGCAGTCAACCGTCCGCCCGCGGCGAGCGTCATCGTTCCGCCTGCTTCGCCGACCAGCACTGCGTCTGCGTTGCCGATCGGCGTGAGGCGCGGGGTGGTTCCGGTAGGCAACGTGAGAGCCGTGGGCTGACCTCGCGCCTTCAGGTCCCAACGCAACAACTCTCGCGTGCCTTCTCGGGCTGCCAACCCGACGACGGACGACCCGTCGTTCGTGAGCGCCACCGCCTGCACACTCAGCTCTTGGGACGCACCGGCGTCCAAGAGCGCTGTGAGCTTCGAGTACCGGCCGATCAAGACGCGACTGGCCCGGAACGTGGCCTTGTCAGACTGCGGCGCCAGCTGGCTGGCAGCCACCGAGAGCAGCAGGGCTCGGGCCATGTCGCTCGTTGGAATGTCCAGCGCGTCGAGCCCGAGCTGACCACCCGTGGCCTCGCGCGCCCGCCGGTCGGCGCGGTGAGCGTTGCCGATGGCGACGACTGCGGCGATGGAAGCCACAATGGCGAGCACGACGACGGTGGCGACGGCGAGCCGCGCAAGTCGAAGAGCGCGACGGTGCTGGCGCACATCTTCGCTCTCGAGATCTTCGGGTGTCATGTGGCGTATCGGTGCTGCCAGGTGGGCTACGGCAGAACGGAACTGGGACATTCGCAGGGACAGTTCATCGGCGCCTCGGGCCCAGCGCATGTCGAGCCACAGCGGCTGGTCGGTGAGCCGACCGTTCAACGCTGGAGGCGCAGCCGTCGACAGTGCTGTGAATCCCTTGTCCGACTCATCCCATTCGAGCTCGCCTCCGGTGAGCACCAAGATGACTGACTCGCTGCCTTTCGTTTCACAGAAGTGGGTGATCTCGCGGTTCACCCACACTGACGCTGCCGACTCGGGGCAGGCCAGGATGATGAGAAACCTCGATTCGTCAAGATGCTCTTGGATCGACGGCCACATGTGCGGCGAAAGACTCAGATCACTTTCGTCGCGAAAGACCGACATCGCCCGGACCCGGTTCCATGGCCTGGCCAGTCGCTGGAGTCCGCGCTCGAGCACCCGCGCCATCTCGAAGTCGGCCTTGTGGTTGTAGGAGATGAAGGCGTCGTGGGTCGTGGACATCGAGTTCGGTCGCTCCGAAGTCGGTGCCTCCATGACGGTGAAGTCAGGACGTCACGTTGAACGTCGCCAGAACCTGGTCGAGCACTCCCAGATCGGCGTCGGACACGACCGTCATCGCCACGACGGCCGTGAACGAGTTGTCAGATGGCACCGCCGCAACCGTGATGTACACGGCGCTCGTGCCACCGCAGTCGGTGAACTTCTGGAAACGACCCGTGTAGACGCTGTCGTCGTAGTCCTGGATCCCGGCATCCGTGCACACGCCCGCTGGCGGGGCGAACACGGCAAGGGTCACGTCGAGTGACGACTGGGGCGGAAGGGCCATGAAGATCAGCCCTGGCGTGAGATAGCTGTTGTCGAAGTCGGCGATCGACGACGACGCCTTGATCCACGGCGCCTCGGTACGATCGCCGAGGATCCATGGATACCCGGCCTTGGTGGCGTCGTCGAGCGTGAATGGCGCGGTGTCGGTGTCGGCCCATTCCGTCGGTACGTCGACGGTGAGCGCCTTCGTGTCGTCGGTGATCGTCGTGTAGGTGATCGCGGGAGCTTCGGCAGTCGCGTCGGTGACTTCGTCTCCGAGCTCGTTGGCGAACGAAACCCCGCCCGCCGGGTCCAGGCCTCGGAGGGTGCGCACCATCGGGCGGAGCTCTTCGTAGAGCCCGGCGCCGTTGTCTGCGAACGCTTGATGATCGGCCGGCGTATCCGTCCCGTCTTGCATCATGGAGCTCAACGAGCCCGCGTCGCTCAAACGATCGACAATGGCCGTATAGATCGGAGCAGCATCGAGGCGGTCCGCCTCCAACTGCTGGCGCGCCTCGTCGCATTGGCCGAATCCGTCGGAATCCGGAGAGGTGGCATCGAAGTAGGGCTGGAGGAACAGGTCGCTCTCGATGCAGTTCAGGATGGAGAGGTACGAGTCTCCGCTGATGGTGGTCGGTACGGGGGTCGTAACGGCAGCCTTGTCGTCGCCCGACGACAGCGTGACAAACCCTGCAACAGCAGCGGCGGCAACGACTACCCCCGCGCCAGCGATGATCAGCCATCGCTTCCGCTTCGACCCCCCGGCCGGCGGGCCGGCCGTTGGGG
>DATAJN010000173.1:0-3546 GCA_036262105.1 Ilumatobacteraceae bacterium | reverse complement strand
TCCCTACGCCGGTGTCACTGCTCGTGATCATCGTGGTGCTCGTGGCGTCGGTGTCGTTCTCCCTGCGACGGACGCGTCGGCTGGACACCATCGAGTTGGTCGAGCAGTCGCCACCTCCCGACGAGCGATGACACCCCTCGGGTAACCTCGCGCCGTGGCGATCGTCGACGAGGATCTTGAACGACTCCGAGCCACCATCTCGATCTCCGACGTGGTTCAGCAATGGGTCGCGCTGCGTCGTGTCGGGCGTAACTGGGTGGGCCTGTGCCCGTTCCACGCCGAGCGCACCGGGTCGTTCAACGTCCGCGAAGAGACGGGCCGCTACAAGTGCTTCGGATGCGGCGCGGCCGGCGATGTGTTCAAGTTCGTGCAAGAGATCGAGCATGTCGACTTCGTCAACGCTGTCGAGCAGCTGGCCGCCAAGGCCGGCATACAGCTTCGTTACACAACGGGCGGCGAGAGCAAAGACCGGCTGCGGCGCAAGCGTCTGATCGAGGCCACGGGCAAAGCGGTCGAGTGGTACCACCAACGCTTGTTGACGGGCGACGATGCCCGCGAGGCGCGTGAGTACCTGCGCAGACGCGGCCTCGCCGGCGACATCGCCCGGCAGTTCAAGTTGGGTTGGGCGCCCGACGACTGGGACGCGATGAGCCGTGGGCTTGGACTGCCCCCGGATGTGCTGCGCGACGTCGGCCTGGCCTTCACCAACAAGGCGCAACGCATGCAGGACTCGTTCCGAGCGCGGGTGATGTTTCCGATCATGTCGGAGAACGGCGACCCCGTTGCGTTCGGCGGCCGCATCCTGCCGGGCTCCACCGACCCGGCGAAGTACAAGAACTCGGCGGAGACGTACATCTACGCCAAGTCGAAGACGTTGTACGGCCTCAACTGGGCGAAGGGCGACATCGTCGCCGCCGACCAAGTGATCGTGTGTGAGGGCTACACCGATGTCATCGGGTTTCATCGAGCAGGCGTGAAGCGCGCCGTGGCCACGTGCGGCACCGCGCTGACGGAGGAACACGTGCGCATGCTGAAGCGGTTCGCCAGTCGTGTGGTGCTGGCGTTCGATGCCGACGCGGCCGGGCAGGGTGCTGCCGAGAAGTTCTACGAATGGGAGCAGAAGTACCAGGTGCAGGTCAGCGTGGCGTCGTTCCCGAAGGGCCAGGATCCCGGCGAGCTCAGCCTCACCGATCCACAGGCACTGGCCGCGGCGGTCGACACAGCGTTGCCGTTCCTCGGGTTCCGGCTGCAGCGCGTGATGGCCGGTCACGCTATGCGCGCTCCGGAGGATCGTGTTCGGCTTGCCGAGCAGGCCATGGCCGTTGTCAACGAGCACCCCGACACCAACGTGCGCAAGCTGTACGCCGGCCAGGTGGCCAGCCACACAGGGCTCCCGATCAACGACATGGTGGCGATTGCCTCGCGCCGAATGGCGCACCCCATCGTGCGAGTCAGCGGTACTCGCCGTGTCGGCAGTGCTGAAAACGCAGAGTTCGTGGCGATCGCCCTGCTGTTGCAACGCTGGCACGAGATGGCCGGCTGGCTCGACGAGGTCCTGTTTGTCGACGATGTTGCCCGACGCGCATTCCTGGCGGTCGCCGAGGGCGACGGGTCGGTCGAGCGCTCTCTCGAGGTTGCCGACCCGGAGGCTCGCGAGCTGATCGAGAAGGCTGCCGTGGCCGACATCGATGCCGATCCCGCCGCCGAGGGCCGCAACCTCATCAGGGCCGCCGTGCGTCGCGAACTGGGCCGGAGGGTCGACGAGACCGACCCCGTCGAGATCCTCGCCAATCGAGACGCCCGGGTGGCGCTCGAGCGATTTGACGAGCCCTCATCGGGGAACGATGCAGCCGAGCTGTTGCTAGGGTGGCTCCAACGGCGCAATGAGGGAGCGTGATTGAGTTTCGGGCAGTCTGACGCACCGACGGAGCCGGCACCGTTCCCTGGTGTTGATCCGATCGAATGGCACGACTTGATGGTGCGCGGGGAAGCTGCGGGCGTCCTCGACGCCGAGGACATCACCCATGTCCTGCGCACGGTGGAGCTCACGGGCGATGTACTCGAAGGTGTGCAGCAGGCTGTTGCTGCACACAACATCCGAATCGACGAGACCGTCGACGAACTCGTCGATGACACCCCTACGACGGGTGTTGAGCTTCCCGTGGTACCACCGGCCGAAGATGCCGATGGGCTGATGGCGCGTCGCCGTCGGCGGCGAAGCGAGCGGATGAACGCCAGTGGTGTCGACACCGGAAGCACGGCCGACACGGTGCGCATGTACTTGCGCGAGATCGGTCGAGTCGATCTGCTGACGCCCGACGACGAGCGCCGGTTGGCACAGGCGATCGACGAAGGCAACCAGGCGGCGGCCGAGCTCGACCGACCGATGGATCCAGTCGAGCATCGCAAGTACGTGCGAATCGTGCAGACGGGTCAGCGGGCCAAGAGCGAACTGATCCAGGCCAACCTGCGACTGGTGGTCAGCATCGCCAAGCGGTACAGCGGTCGCGGCATGCTCTTCCTCGATCTCATCCAAGAAGGCAACCTCGGCCTCATGCGCGCCGTCGACAAGTTCGACCACACCAAGGGCTTCAAGTTCTCGACGTATGCAACGTGGTGGATCCGTCAGGCGATCACGCGCTCGATCGCCGACCAGGCGCGCACCATTCGCATTCCTGTGCACATGGTCGAGAGCATGAACCGGGTGTTGCGCATGCAACGCCAGATGCATCAAGAGCTCGAACGTGAGCCCACCCTCGATGAGTTGGCCGAGCGCTGCGCCCTGCCTCCCGACAGGATCCGCGAGATCCTGCGCATATCACTCGATCCGCTGTCGCTCGACTCACCGGTGGGCGAGGAGGACGACTCCAACCTCACCGATTTCATCGAAGATCTCACGGTCGACGCGCCCGCCGACATCGCCACCAAGCGCATGCTGGCGCAGGCCGTGGAAGAAGCGCTCGGCGAGCTGACCGAGCGCGAGCAGGAGATCGTGCGCATGCGCTTCGGCCTCGACGACGGTCAGGCACGCACGCTGGAAGACGTCGGCAAGGAGTTCGGTGTCACCCGCGAACGGATCCGCCAGATCGAGGCAAAGACCCTGGCAAAGTTGCGACACCCGATGCGCAGCCAGCGCTTGAAGGAGTTTTTGGAAGAGGAGTGATCGGAAGGCTTTGCTATCCTCGTCAACGCCTTCCGAGATAGCTCAGTTGGCAGAGCAGCTGACTGTTAATCAGCGGGTCGCAGGTTCGAGCCCTGCTCTCGGAGCCAAAAAGCAAGCGGCCCGCCCTCGTGCGGGTCGTTGCCCTTTTCAGCGTTGGGGTGGTAGCTCAGTGGTTAGAGCAGGGGGCTCATAACCCCTAGGTCGCGGGTTCGATCCCCGCCCGCCCCACCAACCGAGTGGAGTGTTTCACGCCCACACGTGGTGCCTTGAAACACTCCACTGACGTGATACTGGGATCGTGGAGATCCAACTGCAGGGCGGCGTCGCGAACGCGGGGTCAGTGGTTCGCTCCGGTGATCACGTGTTGCGTCCCTCGAACCCGA
>DATAJN010000172.1:0-5627 GCA_036262105.1 Ilumatobacteraceae bacterium | reverse complement strand
GCGGTGGAGCAGAAGTAGCCCTCACCGCGAGCCAACCAGCCGGGTAGCAGGTACTTCGCTGCCCAGCGATGGGCGTGGATGTTGACCGTGAACGCCAACTCCCAGTCGGCTTCAGTGGTCGTCAGATCCGTGCCCACCGCGACACCGGCATTGGCCCAGAAGAGATCGATGGCACCGAAGGAATCCTCGGCCATGCCGACGAGGTGCTGGTTGCCGTCCTCGGTTCCGATGTCGACGGCAACGGCGACCGCGCTCCGCGTTCGCGTCTCGTTGAGCCCATCGACGACGGCCGTCAATGCGGCAGCATCGAGGTCGGATGCGACGACTCGGGCCCCTTCGGCGTGGAAGCGCCCGGCAAGGGCCCGCCCGATCCCGTTCGCTGCACCCGTGACGACGACGTGACGCCCTTCCAATTCCATCCCGCTGATGGTAGGCGTCACACAGCGCGAAGACCGTGGTTCCCGGTACGATGCAACAAGCGAGCCCCCGCCGCGAGTTACGGTCTGGGTACAGCTACAGCGGCAAGGAGACACGGAGAGATGACCGACACCAACGAAGCAGTCATCGCAGAAGCCTTGAGCGTGATCGACAAGGCTCTCGCGCAGATGTTGCGCCGCGAGTTGGTGTCGTCCGGCGAGGTCACCGACGTCTTGCTCGACGTCCGCACGCTCCTCACGCTTCCGGCGCCAGTCCAACACTGACGCCCACGGCCGGCACCGCCGGTCAGACGGCGATGAACGCGGCGAACGCCTTCTTCAAGCAGTCGCGCAGGAGCTCGGGTTCTGTCACCGCCGCGGTGTCGATGTTGATGCCCATGTCGAGGCTGTGGTTGTAGCTCAACAGGGTGAGGTTGTAGGCAACGCCGGCCAGCGGGCCGACCGCGTAGTTCTCGAGGACCTCGGACCCGGCGATGTACAGCGGCGCGGATGAGCCGCGGACGTTGGACGTGGCGAAGTCGACGGTCTGCGCCTGCTGGCGGGCCAGCCGGGTGATCACCGATGTCGGTAAGGTCGCGGCCAGCGCGGCCAGCGTCTCCAGCGACGCGGTGGACGACGATTCCCGTGCCGCCTCCGCGGCGACTTGGATCCAGTTGAAGCGCTCACCGATGGGCATGTCGCCCGTCGGCACGAGAAGGCGCGCCAGAGAGAACGCGTTGGAGCCGGAACCTTCGCTACGTGTGCTGATCGCCATGCTTGCCCGCAGCTCCTCGACCGGTGATCCCATTCGTTCGTGGTAACGACCGGCGGCTTCGGCTGCGGCGGCGATGAATGCCGTGTTGAGCGTGCCGCCAAGCCGCTTCGCCGCCGCTCTGGTCTCGTCGAACGGTACGCGCAGCACCTCCATCCTGCGGCGCAACGACCGCTGCGTCCACAAGGGCGACCGCGCCTGCTCGGTGTCGCTGAGCTGGCTCATGATGCCGCGCACCGTGTCGGCCGCAGCCGATCCAGCTCCGGGGATGCCGGTGGGGTCGCTGAGCAAGTCCTTGATCTGGCGGAGCAGGCCGAGCGGCAGTCGCAGGCTGCCGGCCAATGCGTCGCGGAGCAGATCCCCGTTCGAGTCGGGCGGTGCGGGATCGCGATCGGCGAGTCGAGCCGGATCGAGCGGAGGCGGCTCAGGCGCGTCGCGTTCGAAGTCGAGGAACTGGAGCGACATCTTCACGCTCGTCTCGCCGTCGGCGATCGTGTGGTGAAGCTTCTCGATGAGGGCCGCCTTGCCGCCACGAAGTCCGTCGACCTGCACGAACTGCCAGAGCGGCCGAGTGCGGTCGAAGGGGTCGGAGGCGATCAGGCTGGCCAGGTCGAGCAGTTGCCGAATCGTGCCGGGCTTCGGCAAGGCGACGTGGCGAACGTGGTAACGCAGGTCGAAGTTGGTGTCGTCGACCCACGTGGGCGCGCTGAGGTTGGCGGGAGCAGGCTGCACGCGCTGCCCGAGTCGACCGACGACGCGCACGGCGCGGTCCATGCGCGCCAGCAGGCGATCGAAGTTGGGAGGACGGTCGAGGATCGTGACAGCGGCGAACGTGCTCGACAGATGCGGGTCCTTCTCGAGGCGCCACATCAAGCCCTCAGCGTCGCTCATCTTGCGATCGAACTGGAAGTCGGCCATGGGCTCACACTAAGCCACCGCCTCGTGCCCCGCCCCTCCGCCAACCTCCGGCATGGGCGCAGTTCCAGAACGGCGGGTTCCGGTGTCGCGCCCAAGTGAGCCAGTCGGGCGCGGTTCCGGACGGGTGGGTTCTGCGTTCGCGCCCATGTGAGCCGCGGGCAAGAGGGGGTCAGGACTTGATTCGTGGCTCCCAGCGAAAGCGTCGAAGTGAGACGAGCAGGCCGACCACTCCCCAGCCGAAGAGCATCAAGGTGTGGCTGGCGACGATGCCGGTGCCTCCGCCGAAGGGGTTGAACACGGCGACCGACGCTTGCACGAGGTGCCGCACGGGGAACACGGCGGCGATGTGGCCCAGCGCGGATGTCGACGAGACCGGGCCGAAGGTTCCGGAGATGAACAGCAATGGAAACAAGATGAAGTTGATGATCGCCGGCGCGGCGTCTTCGTTGGGCACGATGGTCGACACGGCGATGCCGAGGGCGCTGAAGCAGAAGCCACCTTCGACGATCACCAGCGCCAGCCCCAGATAGCGACCGGGAAACGTCACGCCGTAGGCGATCACGCCAAGCAACACGAGCAATGTGGTGAGGATGAGAGCGACGACCACGGAGTTGCCCACGATCCCACCGAGGTACGCGGCCGGCGACAGAGGAGTGCCCCGTGACCGTTTGAGCAGCCCGTTCTCCCGGCGAACGCACACCGTGAACGCCAGGTTCGTGTAGCACGCCGAGATCAGACCGAAGGCGATGATGGCGGGGACGTAGTACTGGGTGAACTTGACCTCGCCACCGGGGACATCGATGGTGCCGTTGCCGTACAACGCCGAGAAGATCACCAAGAACAACAACGGGAACGCGAAGGTGAACGCCGCCGCCGCGGGGTTGCGCCAGTACGACTTCTGTTCCCACCTGATCTGACGGCCGAGCGTCGGGAACGTCGAGGTCACGGACGAGCCTCGTCGACGTTCGAGGTGAGCGCGACATAGATGTCGTCGAGCGAAGGGCGCGTCACGGTGAGCTGGGCGAGCTCGCCTCCGTGCTCGGCGGCCCACGATGTGAGGATGCGCAGCGCTTCGGTAGGGGTCGGCGTGGTCACGAGCACCGCGCCATCGCCGGTGCCTTCGGCCGCGATGGGCAGTTGATCGACGGTGACGTTTGCCGGCAGTAGGAACCGGATCTCTGCTGCGGCGTCGGCGCGGCCGCCAATCGATTCCGGTGGCCCTTGGGCGACGATCTCGCCCTCGGCGATGACGATGACACGATCGGCCAGCGCCTGTGCCTCGTCCATGTAGTGAGTGGTGAGCAGCACCGTCTTGCCGAACTGGTGGAGGCTCTTGATCATCTCCCACGCCTGCCGCCGAGCTGCCGGATCGAAGCCGGTGGTCGGCTCGTCGAGGAACAGCAGTTCCGGATCGGGGATCAGGCCAAGGGCGACGTCGAGCCGACGCTTCTGCCCACCCGAGAGCGACTTCACTCGCGCCTTGGCCTTCTCGTCGAGTCCGACGACATGGATGACATCAGCGACCGCGAGGGGATGCCGGTAGTAGCCGGCGTGCATCGTGAGCACCTCTGTCACCGTGAGGTACGGCTCGACGCCGCACTCCTGCAGCACGATCCCGATGCGCTGGCGCAGTTCGGTGCCGCCGTGCGCGGGATCCATGCCGAGAACCGTGACAGTTCCGGAGTCGCGAGTGCGGTAGCCCTCCAGGATCTCGACCGTGGTCGTCTTGCCTGCGCCGTTCGGCCCGAGAACAGCGAGGCACTCTCCCTTTTCGACCGCAAAGCTGATGCCGCGCAGGGCATGCACGTGACCGTACGACTTCGTCAGGTCGGCGACTTCGATCACCGGCATGCGCCTACACGACCTTCACGTCGGCAGTGAAGACGACTTCGTTGAACGCGTAACGGGCGGTGATCACGAGTCGCCAGGTTGATGCATACGGAAACGTCGCGGTGTTGGTGGTGTAGTGGCCCGGCCCGGCCTTGATGACGTCGATGGCGATCGGGTTGACGCCACGAGATGGATCCTGGATCGTGACGGTCATGTTGTCGGGTTGGTCAAGGCTGCTGCTCGGGCTCGACAAGTACAGATGGATTTCGTTGGTGCCGACGCGCGCGGGGACCACGTTGACGGTGGCGAGGTAGCCGTTGCTCGTGAGAGTCGACGAGAACGGTGCCGACGATGCCGCCAGCGACGGATTGGCCGCCATCAACAGGGACGTGAGGACGACGATGCCGACAGCCAACAGGGCTTCGATGCTGACGGCACGACGCAGCCGGACCCTGTCGAAGCCATCGTCGACGACTGCCGCGGCTCCGACAGACGCTCCGACAGACGCTCCGACTGGCACTTCGACAACGTAACCGGTCAATGCCAAGCGACCGTGTGTGGACTTCCGGGCCACGGCGGCCACGGCGAGGACTGCGGCCACGATGACGGCCTTCCAGATCAACAGCTTGCCGTACGACGTGCCGGTCAGGGCGTCGAGTGAACCAACTTGGCGCAGTGCTTGCACCGAGCCCGTGACGACGATGGTGGACACGGCAACGATGGCGATCGACGAGAACCGGATCACCGCAGTGCGTTCCACCGACTTGAAGCTGATCACCAACATCGCCAGCCCGCCGAGCCACATGGCCATCGCCGAGACGTGGAGGATCGTCAGGAAGACGCCCATGTAGTGCCACCGGCCTGCTGCCCCGTGGCCCCCGTAGGCCGACGCCGTGCCGACCACCACCAACCCAATGATCGCGATCACCTGCCACCACGTTTGGCGGCACCGCGACCTGGTCAACAGCAGGATCTCCGCCGTGAGGAGAATGCCCGCGGCGCGGATGACCCAGGCAAGCCCGATCGTGGTCTTGCCAACCGCACGCCACGCCGAGCGGTCGGTGATGACGCCCAGTGATCGCCCGGCGGTGTAGCCGACCTCCATCGGCAGTGCCAGCAGCCCGGCGACGGCGCCGACGATTGCGGCCCCAGTGATCACCAGTCGTTGTCGCTGACCGAAGGGAACGATCCCGAGCCCGCAGATCAGCAATCCGCCGAAGACGATGGCGATGGCGGCGGTCACCAACGAACGACTGACCGCCAACCCGACGCCGGCGGCCCGGCCTGTGTGACTGCTGCTGATGACCTGGTCGAGCAAGCCTGGGGCAAGGTTGGAGTCGGGCCCCACCTGGAACGTGTACGCGGCGTGTACCGGATGCGAGTCCGCAGAGACCACTCGCCAGTCGACCACGTACGAACCGTTGGCCAACTTCGGTAGGTCGACCTCGACGACTTTGCCCTCACCGTCGGGATGTCGGGCTGCACTGACGTCGACCGACTTACCTGTCCCGTCGAACACGCGGATCGCGCCGAGGGAGATCTCGACATCTTCGTTGAAGGTCAACGTGACATGCGCCGGTGCCTGGTCGAGCACCTCACCCGCCTGGGGGTCGCTGGAGAGCAACTGCGAATGGGCCGACGCCTGGCCGACGCCGACGAGCGCCGCCAGCGTCAAACCGGCTGCGCAGGCG
>DATAJN010000171.1:0-4892 GCA_036262105.1 Ilumatobacteraceae bacterium | reverse complement strand
TCGTTGAACCTCGACGTCTGGCTCAATGCCGCATCGGGCGAGGTGGTGGCGTTGCTCGGTCCCAATGGCGCCGGCAAGACGACGATCCTGCGTTGTCTGGCCGGTCTTCTGCCGATCGAAGGGGGCTCGATCGAGGTTCTCGGCGAGGTTGTCGACGATCCGTCGGCGGGTGTCTTCGTGCCGTCGGAGCGCCGCGCCTGCGGTGTCATGTTCCAGCAATACCTCCTCTTCCCGCACATGACGGTGCTCGAGAACGTTGCCTTCGGCTTGCGCGCCAGCGGCCTCGACAAGGCGTCTGCACAAGAGCGGGCGAGATCGTGGCTCATCCGCGTGGGCTGTGGTGGTCTCGAACGGGAGCGCCCGGCGCAGTTGTCGGGTGGCCAGGCGCAACGTGTCGCGCTGGCGCGAGCGCTCGCTTCCGAGCCGAAGATGCTGCTGCTCGACGAACCGCTCGCCGCACTCGATGCCACGACGCGGGTCGAGGTGCGGCGCGAGCTGCGCAGGCACCTCGACGGGTTCAACGGTTCGGCGGTGCTGGTGACGCACGACCCTCTCGATGCCTACACGTTGGCTGATCGAGTGGTGATCATCGAGAACGGCCACGTCGTGCAGGACGGCACCTTCGTCGAGATCGCGGCTCATCCGAGGTCGGCCTACGTGGCGGAGCTCGCTGGGGTGAACCTGCTGACGGGCTCGATGATTGGTGGCACGTTCGCAGTCGACGGTGGGGCCGTGCTGGTTGTTGCGACCGACGATGTCGACGGGCCGGCGATCGCCGTGATCCGGCCTCAGGCGGTGTCGCTACACGCCTCGTGTCCCGAGGGCAGCCCGCGGAACATCTGGCAGGCCGTCGTGCTCGATGTGGATCATCGCGGTGAACGCGTGCGGGTACGGCTCGAAGGCCCCATCCAGCTGACGGCCGAGATCACCGCCGCAGCGGCGACTGCGCTGGGGATCAAGGTCGGCGTCGAGCTGTGGGCTGCCGTCAAGGCCACCGAAATCACAGTCACTCTCAACTGACGTCTCAGAGAGCGCCAAAGCGAGCACCCTCGCATGGGCGCGAAACCAGAGCTCGCACTTCTGAAACCTCGCCCAAGCAGCCGGTATGGGCGAGGAAGTTGAACTGGGATTGCCGGTATCGCGCCCAAGTGGGGCTGGTCTGGCAAGATCCTGGCCATGTTGATCGAACGTGTTGGCGTGATCGGGTGCGGCTTGATGGGATCCGGTATTGCCGAAGTCACGGCCCGGGCGGGTCTCGATGTCATCGTCACCGAGAGCTCGCCATCGGCTGCAGAAGCCGGCATGGCCCGGGTTGCTGCGTCGTTGAAGCGGGCGCTCACCTCGGGTCGTCTGTCGGAAGAAGAGCACGAGGCCACCTGGCAGCGATTGGCGTTCGGGCACGACCTGGACGCGGTTGCCGACTGCGACATCGTGGTCGAGGCGGTTGCCGAGCACGAACCCACCAAGCTCGATGTCTTCGCTCGTCTCGACTCGCTGTGCAAGCCCGAGGCCGTGCTCGCCTCGAACACCTCGAGCATCCCCATCATGAAGCTCGCCCGAGCGACCAAGCGAGAAGCTCAGGTGATCGGCATCCACTTCTTCAACCCCGTGCCGGTGCTGCCGCTCGTCGAACTGGTCACCTCGCTCCTCACGTCACCGCAGACGGCGAGCGACATGGAGGAGTTCGCCGGCGAACGCCTCGGCAAAACCGTGATCCGCTCGCGAGACCGTGCCGGGTTCATCGTCAACGCTCTGTTGATCCCCTACATCCTTGCTGCGATCCGCATGCTCGAGTCCGGCTTCGCCACTGCCGACGACATCGATACGGGCATGGTGAAGGGTTGCGCGCACCCCATGGGTCCGCTGCGGCTGGCCGATCTCATCGGCCTCGACACCGTGCAGGCCGTCGCCGAGTCGTTGTACGGCGAGTTCAAGGAGCAGCTGTACACACCGCCCTCGCTGCTGTTGAGGATGGTCGAAGCCGGCCTGCTCGGCCGCAAGGCGGGGCGCGGTTTCTATGAGTACTGAGCGCGACAGCCGCCTGCAATGGATCTACGCGTCACAGGGCACTGACGAGCTCCGCGAACGGTACGACGTGTGGGCTGCCGACTACGACAGCGATCTCGACGACCTGCGCTGGCGAGCACCGCAGGCCGGCGCCGAACGTTGCAGCCACTTCACCCAACCGGGAATGGAGATCCTCGACGCGGGCTGCGGTACCGGCTTGGTGGGAGTCGCGCTTGCCGAGCTCGGCCATGACCGAATCGTCGGTTTCGACCTGTCGCCGGGGATGTTGGAGCAGAGCGCGGCGCGCGGTGTCTACGCCGAGTTGCACCATGGGTCGCTGCTCGAACGCTTGCCCTTCGATGACGGTCGCTTCGGATCGGTAGTGGCGGTCGGGGTCTTCACGCTCGGTCACGTCGACGGATCCGCGTTCGCCGAACTGGCGAGAGTCACTGCCTCCGGCGGCCACGTGTCGATCGCGTTCCGCGACGATGTGATGGATCAACTCGGCTGCCGGGCGGAGCAGCAGCGATTGATCGACGCCGGCACCTGGGAGCTGGTGGAGGTCACCGAAGGATCGGCACTGATCTATGAAGACGGCGACATCATCATGCGGGTGTGGACGTGGCGGGTGCTGTGACGGATCAGGGAAGTGAAATGCCCGACAGCGTCTACCATCCGGGGATGGTCTTGACGACGCCGTTCCACGACCGCCTGGCCCCGCTGAACCAGACCCAGCTGTGGTCGCACTGGTCGGGTTACCTGTCGGCCGTGAAGTATCAGATGGCCGACAAGTTCGAGTACTTCGCGGTGCGCAACTCGGCAGGGCTGATCGACACTTCGCCGCTGTACAAGTACCGGTTCGGAGGCCGCGACGCGGCCAAGTTCCTCGGTGGCGTGTTGGCGCGTGACGTTGCCGGGTGCCGCGACGGTCAAGCGCAGTACACGTTGTGGCTCGACGAGCGCGGATACGTGGTCGAAGACGGCGTCGTGATCAGGTTCTCCGCCGACGACTTCATCCTCACCTCGGCCGAGCCGAATCTCGCCTACTTCCAGAACCTCGTCGGCTACGACCAGGTCGAGATCACCGACGTCTCCGCCGACTACGCCTCGTTGGCGGTGCAAGGTCCGAAGTCCCGCGACATCTTGGGCTCGCTCGATCCACAGATAGCCGGGCTCGACTTCTTCCATCACGGCCCGGCCAAGATCGGCAACGTCCCGGTGCACGTATCGCGCACCGGCTACACCGGCGACCTCGGCTACGAGCTGTGGGTCGGAGCCGACGGGGCGCTGGAGATGTGGGATGCGTTGGCCGACGCCTGTGCGGGCCGTGGAGTGTTGCCCGTCGGCCAGAGCGCGTTGCTGATGACTCGGATCGAGGCGGGTCTGATCTTGATCGGGGTCGATTTCCATTCCAGCCGGTTCGCTTTCAACGACGAGCAGTGCTCGACACCGGTCGAGCTCGGCTTCGGGTGGATGTTCCGCGACCTGGCCGCGTCGTCGCGGCGCTTCATCGGTCGAGCAGCCGTGGAGCGCGAGCTGGCCGACAAGACCTCGCGCTGGAGAATGGTCGGGTTGATGATCGACTGGAGGGATTGGGATCGCCACTACGGCGAAGCCGGGTTGATCCCGCCGAAGGACGAGACGCCCGTCGTGTACGAGATGATGTTGTACGACGATGACGCCGCTCGCGTCGGTTACACGACCAGCTTCATGTACTCGCCGATGCTGCAGCGCCACATCGCCATGGCCCGAGTTCGACCCGATCTGGCCAAGCCGGGCTCGAAGGTCAACCTCGAAGTAACCATCAACCACCGCTACCACACCGTTGCCGCGGAGGTCGCTCGCCCACCACTGTTCAACCCGCCCAGAAAGACGGCCTGACGCGATGGCTCCCTCACGTTCCTTCGACGCGATCGTCATCGGCGGTGGTCACAACGGGTTGGTCAACGGGGCGTACCTGGCCAAGTCGGGGTTGCGCACGTTGATCATCGAGCGGCGACACATCGTCGGCGGTGCGGCGATCACCGAGGAGCTGATACCCGGCTTTCACTTCACCACCTTCTCCTACGCCCTCAGCCTGCTGCGGCCCGACATCATCCACGAACTGGAACTGACCAAGCACGGGTTCATGCCGATCCAGATGCCCAGCGCCTTTGCTCCCATGGAGAACGGCGACTACCTGCTGATGGGCACGGATCGCAATCAGAACCTCAAGGAGATCTCGCGGCACTCCAAGCACGACGCCGACGCGATGGACCAATACGAGTTCGACATGGCCCAGGTCTGTCAGGCGCTGAAGCCGTTGATGGACTCGGCGCCGCCGAACCTGTTCGGCAACGACCCCGCCGACGCTCTCCAGCTCGCCGATCTCGCGAAGCGGATGAAGTCGCTCCCGTCGCGGGTGCTGCAGAACTGCATTCGCCTCTTGACGGGCAGCTCCGCGGATTTTCTCGACGACTACTTCGAGAGCGACATCATCAAGGGTTGGTTGTCGTCGTCGAGCATCATCGGCAGCAAGGTCGGGCCGCGCTCACAGGGTTCGGGCCTGGTGCTGCTCTTCCACAACCTCGGCGAACACGATGGGCACTTCGGTTCGTGGGCGTTCCACAAGGGTGGCAATGGCGGGTTCACCCAGGTGCTGGCGCGTGCCGCGCAGGCGCTCGGCGCCGAGATCGTCGTCGATACCGCAGTCAGCCACGTGATCACCGGCAACGGTCGGGTGAAGGGTGTTGCGTTGGCGGACGGGACCGAGCTGAAGTCCAAGGTGGTGGTCAGCTCGCTCGACCCGCGGCGTACGTTCACGCAGCTGGTCGACCCGGTCGAGCTGCCGAGCGAGCTC
The DNA here is from genome assembly GCA_036262105.1 of Ilumatobacteraceae bacterium. Lineage (GTDB taxonomy): Bacteria > Actinomycetota > Acidimicrobiia > Acidimicrobiales > Ilumatobacteraceae > JAENVT01. The sequence goes on along the minus strand of DATAJN010000171.1, from coordinate 46 downwards.
AACGAGAGCATCAGCAGGTTCCGGTTCCAGGGAACGTCTGCAAAGG
>DATAJN010000170.1:0-5720 GCA_036262105.1 Ilumatobacteraceae bacterium | reverse complement strand
AGACTGGCGTTCGCGACGACTCTTCCCTACCCCGTACTGCTGATCATCGGGGGGCTGGTGGCCGCAGTGATCGGCGTCCTCATCGGGCTCCCCGCGCTGCGCGTCAGCGGGTTGTATCTCGCCCTGGTCACGCTGATGCTTGCCGCCGGGTTAGAGATCATCCTCGTTCAGATCAAGTTCCCCAACGGCGGCTCCGGCTTCAAGGGTGTGGTCACGACCATCAGCGACATCAAAGGCACTCGGCGGCCGTCATTCGCCGGCACCGATGTCGCCTACTACCGCTTCGTCGTAGTCGGTGCGTTCGCCATGTTCATGTTGGCTTCGTACGTTCTCTCCCGCAAGCCAGGCAGGGCCTGGGCATCGGTCCGTCAAAGTGAAGCTGCGGCACTGGCGGCGGGCATCGACGTGACACGGTACAAGCTGTGGGCGTTCGCCCTCGCCGCGTTCATGGCCGGTGTCGCCGGTGGCCTGTACGCAGGGACCGTGCCGAAAGGCATGGGCACCGAAGCGTTCAACCGACAATCCGCGATCTTCCTGATCGCGGTGGTGATCATGGGTGGCATCTACAGCTTGTGGGGCGGGTTGCTCGGCGCCTTCTTCGCCACCTGCCTGCTGAAGTTCCTCACCCAGAACGTCATCGGCCATCAGTTCTGGACGAGGTTCTCCCTGTCGTTGTTCGGTTTCGGTCTACTTGCCAACCTGATCCAGAACACCCGCATCGCCGAACGCAAAGGTGTCGAGGCGTGATCGATGTCGTAGGACTGTCGGTCCACTTCGGCGGCGTCGTCTCGCTCGACGACATGACCATCCAGTTTCCCGAGGGAGCGTGTGGGCTGATCGGCCCCAACGGAGCGGGCAAGACAACGTTCTTCAACGTCCTCTCGGGCTTTGTCACACCGCGCAGCGGTCGTATCGACGTGATGGGTCAAGATCTGCTGGCGATGCCCGACTACAAGCGGGCGAGATGGGGCCTGCGACGTACGTTCCAGACCGAGCAAGCGATCGAGAAGCTCACCGTGTTCGACAACGTGGCCACGGTCTACGAGCACTCCGGAACCGGCAACAAGGCCGGGCGCACCGCAGCCGTCGAGGCCGCGCTCGAATTCGTGGGGCTCACGGACGTGGCCCACCAAACGGTGCGCACGCTTGGCGCCAAGGAACGGCGGTTCATCGAGGTCGCCCGTGCGGTCGTTGGTACACCGACACTCATTCTCCTCGACGAGCCCGCGGCAGGTCTGCCCGACGAAGAGACAGCCTTGCTCGGTGAGATGATCCGCAGCATCCCCGAACGAGTTGGCGCCACCGTGATCCTCGTCGATCACGACATGAGCCTGGTCCAGGCTTGTTGCGAGTGGACCGCGGTGCTCGACTTCGGTCGCCTGCTCGCATCGGGCCCGACGGCCGAGGTGCTGCGCAACCCGAACGTCATGCGGGCCTACCTTGGCACCGAGGAAGTCGCCTCGTGACCACGCTATCCATCGACAACGTTTCGGTGGCGAGGGGCCCGCGCAACGTCGTTCACGACGTGTCGATCGAGGTACCATCCGGCGAAGTCACCACGCTGCTCGGCCCCAACGGGGCAGGCAAGTCGAGCTTGGCGCTTGCCTGTGCGGGACTTGCGCGGGTGACAAAGGGCTGGATCAACCTCGACGACCGCAACCTCGCTAATCGGCGCCCGGAACGAATCCGCGCCGCCGGGGTCTCTGTTGTGCCAGAGGGCCGGCGGTTGCTGCCCAACTTGTCGATCGAGGAGAACCTCAAGGTCGCAACGTTCTCACTCGGCAAGCAGGCTGCATCCGAGGGACTTGCCTACACACTCTCGTTGTTCCCGGAGCTGGAGAAGCGCTGGAGCGTTCAGGGACGCTCGCTGTCGGGTGGCGAGCAGCAGATGGTTGTGCTCGCCCAGGCGTTGGTCTCGCGACCCAAGATCCTGGTGGTCGACGAGCTGTCCCTGGGTCTGGCGCCGATCGTTGTCAAGCGCCTCGTGCCGACTCTGGCCGAGGTTGCCGCGTCTGGTGTCGGCGTACTGCTCATCGAACAGTTCGCTCATGTCGCGCTCTCGTTGGCCAAGGCCGCCTATGTGCTCGAGGGCGGAAGAGTCCGCTACAGCGGGTCGGCTGCCGAGCTCACGCAGCATCCGGAGCTCCTGCATTCGGCCTACTTGCTGCGTCAACGCGGCTCCTGAACCCGGCAGCCGTTGGGCGTTCGCCAATGGCGAACCGGCGCAGTGGGTCGCTCATCGACGTGTGAAACAATCAAACGTCGACACCATCTCGTCAGGGGAACCATGAAGCAGAGCACCGAGCGAATCCTCACCACTCACGTCGGCAGCCTGGCCAGACCGCACTCGTTGCTCGACATCATGAAAGAGCGCGAGCACGGCCGGCCGTACGACGCCGACGCACTCGACCGTGAGATCGCCGCGGCCGTCAAGGATCGGGTCAAGCAGCAGGTCGACTGTGGCATCGACATCGTGGCCGACGGGGAGATGAGCAAGGTCAGCTTCCTCGGCTACGTGAAAGACCGCCTCGGCGGCTTCGAGGTCGACGAGGCCCCATCGGGTTTGGCGCCCTCCTGGCAAGCCGAGTTCGACATGTTCCCCGAGTACTACACCGAGTACTTCAAGAAGTACTCCTCCGCGGTCAGCCCGCTTCGACGCATCATCTGCAAGGGACCCATCAGCTACACCGGGCAGAAGCTGCTGCAGATCGACATCGACAACCTCAAGGCCGCCTGCGAAGGCCTCGAGGTGTCCGACATCTTCATGCCGGCCACAGGCCCGAGTGGGTTCGGTCGCAACGAGTACTACAAGGACTACGCCGAATACCTCAACGCTGTCGCAGAGGCGATGCGCGAGGAGTACCTCGGAATCGTCGAGGCAGGCTTCATCCTGCAGGTCGACGATCCTTGGCTCATCGACATGCTGGCGAATCCTGCCGAGACGATCGAGAACCGTCGCCGTGGGGCATCGATCCACGTCGAGGCGTTGAACCACGCGCTGCGCGGCATCCCGCAAGACCGCATCCGTCACCACACCTGCTACGGCCTCAACCATGGCCCGCGACTCACCGACATCCCACTGAAGGATGCGCTCGAGTACACGTTCCAGATCGACGCCCAGGCCTACTCGTTCGAAGTGATGAACCCGCGCCACATGCACGAGTGGCGCCAGGTTCAAGAGGTCGGAGTGCCCGACGGCAAGATCCTCATCCCCGGGTTGCTCGGTCACGCGAACAACTACGTCGAGCACCCCGAACTGATTGCCGAGTTCATCTGCAACTACGCCTCGATCGTCGGCAAGGAGAACGTGATCGCCGGCGCCGACTGCGGGTTCTCGTCGCGTGCCAGTTACGCCCCCGAGGTGCACCCGACGGTGGTGTGGCCGAAGTTCCGGGCCCTGGCCGAAGGCGCGGCGCTTGCCAGCAAGAAACTCTGGGGTTGAGGCGAACTAGGATCCAAGGGGTTGCGGGCATTCTGGGGACCGCACCGCTATCACAGGGGGTATTGGAATGACCGACACTGCCGAGCACGTGAAGTTTCCTGGGCCGGACGAGATCGAAGGGTTCTGGGCCTTCGACAAGATGCACGCCCCGCGGCCACTTCACCCGCTGTCGCAGGATCTGGTGATGTCGACCTTGGCCGTCGGGTTCACGAAGGCGCAGGCCGAGTACGACTGCCCAGTGGTCGCCTCGAACCAAGCCATCAACCACTACTTCTACATGTCGTTCCATCCGCATCCCGACGAGGCGGTGATCGAGGATCGCATGAGCCGCTACCTCGACACGCTCGACAAGAAGGTGCCTCTCGTCGGAAAGCGTTGGACCCAGGAATGGCTGCCGATGATCCGTACGCGCAACGAGGCGGAGCGCAGCGCCGACTACTCGGGAATGAGCAACGCCGAACTGCTCGCCAAGTTCGACGACATGACCGACTGGATGACGGAGATGTGGTACGTCCATGGCCACATCAACTTCGCACTGGTCTCGGGCGCAAAGCTCAGCGACCTGTATGCCGACGTGATGCATCCCGACGATCCCACCGAGGCCTACCAGATTCTCCAGGGTCACCACACGCGTCCGGTCGATGCCGCTCATGGCCTGTGGCGGCTCAGTCGAGTCGCCCGCGACAGCGCTTCGCTCCATCAGCTGTTCGACGAGAACCACCCGCGAGATCTCGCCAAGAAGCTTGCCGAGTCCGACGAAGGTCGCGCCTTTCTCGACCAGTTGAACGCCTACCTCTTCGACTTCGGCTGGCGCAGCGACGCCGTCTACGACATCGCCGATGTACCGTGGCGCGAGAACCCGTCGATCCCGCTGGGCAACATCGCCCGATACATCAACATGCCCGACGAAGACGACCCGATGATCCAGTACGAGCGCGCTGTGAAGCATCGCGAGGATCTCACCGCCAAGATCCGCGCCAAGCTGGCCGACGACCCGGAACAGCTCGCCAAGTTCGACGAGTTCTACGACGCAGCCCAGTATGCGGTGCCGCTCACCGAGGATCACGCCTTCTACATCGACCAGATGGGCGTCGTGCTGCTGCGCACATTCGTGCTGGCTGTGGGCGATGCGCTGGTCCGTGACGGCGTGATCGACAACCGCAGCGACGTGTTCTTGCTCTACAAGGACGAGGTGCGCGATGCCCTCGCGAACGGAGGCGACCAGCGCGCCTTGGTCACCAATCGCCAAGCTTCCGTGGAGGCAGCCGCCCAGGCCTCGCCGCCAGGTGCAGTGGGCACGCCGCCCCCGCCACCGCAGGCCGGCGGTTTCGTCGACCCGTTCATGGACGCCATCGTCACCCGACTGCTCGGCATCAAGCCGCCGGCGGAGGGTGAGCAGGACCCCGCTGTGATCGACGCCGTCGCTGGCTCGCCCGGCATCTACCGCGGTGTCGCACGCGTCGTGAAGTCACTCGACGAGGCGGGCGATCTGGAGGACGGCGAGATCATGGTGTGCGAGATGACACTGCCGCCGTGGGTTCCCATGTTCTCGATTGCCGGCGCGGTCGTCTCCGATGTCGGCGGCGTCATGAGCCACTGCGCCATCGTCGCCCGCGAGTTCAACATCCCGGCAGTCGTCGGCACGGTCGACGGCACGACCCGAATCACCACCGGCCAGACGATCACCGTCGACGGCATCAAGGGTGTCGTCTACCTCGACGGTCGCGAGTTGTAGGAGGATCGCTCCGGCGTAGAACATGTGTCAGGCATCCGATGTTCTACGCCGCGTAGCCACTAGCGCCGCGCCATCGACGACGGTCGGTCCGACGCGTGATCCCATGCGTTCGGATGCCAACAGACGGCTCATCCTGTTGGGCACTGCTGGCGCGTCGAACCCCAAGGCCACTCGCGCCGGGTACTCGAACGCGATCGTCATCGGCGACGTGGCGTACCTCGTCGACTGCGGTGAAGGTGTTCATCGGCAGGCATGGCGATCGGGGATCTCCATGCATCCAGATCGCCGGCCGAAGGGTGGCAGCACGGTGCGATCAATCTTCTTCACGCACCTGCACAGCGATCACGTCATCGACTTCGCCAACCTCTTGTTCGGCTTCTGGCCGACACGGCGCGTCGATGTGTTCGGGCCGGGTGAAGCAGGGCTACCCATCGCGCCCTACCCCTCGGATCGTGTTGTTCCGCTGGTCTTCCCCTCGGCGCCCACGCCGGGCATCCGCGCCCTCACCGAGAAGTTGTTCCAGGCATTCGCCTACAACATCAA
>DATAJN010000169.1:0-4308 GCA_036262105.1 Ilumatobacteraceae bacterium | reverse complement strand
CCCTGACCCCGCTCGCATGGGCGCGATCCCGGAAGCCCCGTTACCGCTGTCGCGCCCGATCTGGTTCGATGGGCGAGACTCTGGAAGCCCTCCTTCAGGTCTCGCGCCCATGCGAGCGGGGTCAGGGGGACAGCTGGAGGTTGTCGATCAGGCGTACGTCGCCGAACCATGCGGCCGCGAGCACGACCGCCGGTTGACCAACTTCGGCGACGGGACCAAGGGTGACAACATCGACGATGCGTAGGTATTCGAGTCTGGCGCGGGGCTCGGCGTCGACGTGCTTGGTCGCCGCGTCGACCAGCACCTCGGCGTTGCGCTCTCCGTCGGCAAGCATCTGGGCCGCCAGCTGCAGTGCTTCCACGATGCAGACGGCGGCGTGCCGGTCGTCCGTCGACAGCAGTTGATTGCGGCTCGATATCGCCAATCCGTCGGGCTCGCGAACGGTCGATATGCCGAAGATCTCGACGGCCATGTCGAGGTCGTCGACCATCCGCCGGATCACGGCGAGCTGTTGGAAGTCTTTCTGACCGAAGATGGCGACGTCGGGCTGCATCGCCCCGAACAGCTTTGCCACCACCGTGGCGACTCCGCGAAAGTGCCCTGGTCTACTGGCACCCTCCAGCGTTTCGGCCAGCTCACCGGGCTCGACGTGGGTCTGGAAACCCTTGGGGTACATGGCAGCGGCATCGGGTGCATAGACGGCATCGACCGCGGCGGTCCGGCATGCATCAAGGTCGTCATCGAGGGGTCGCGGGTACTTGTCGAAGTCGTCGCCGCGGTTGAACTGGAGCGGATTGACGAAGATCGACACGACCACCACATCGCCTCGTTCGCGGGCCTCAGCGATCAGGGCCCGGTGACCGGCGTGAAGCGCCCCCATCGTCGGCACGCAGGCGATCGACTGCCCTTCGGCGTGTCGAGCGCGGCTCCACGCGTGCATCGATCGCGGATCGCGACAGATCAACATGGAGCCCGGCTCAGTGGAAGCTGTGGGCGTCGTCCGGCCACGTGCCGTCGCGAACCTCGCTGATGAAAGCGGCCGTCGCGTCGATCGCTTGGCTGCGCAGATTGGCGTATTGCTTGGCGAACTTCAGGGTGAGGTCGCTGAGGCCGAGCACGTCGTGCAGAACCAGCACCTGACCATCGCAGTGCGGCCCGGCACCGATGCCGATCGTCGGGATCGACAGCTTCTTGGTGATGTCGGCGGCGAGATCGAGCGGAACGCCTTCGACGACCACCGCACAGGCACCCGCCTGCTCGACCGCGTGTGCGTCTTCCAGCAGCCGCTCGCGCCCGCCGGCTTCGAACCCGCTGGAGCGACCCTGCACCTTGTGCCCGCCCATGCGGTGGAAGCTCTGCGGTGTGAGCCCGATGTGGCCGACGACGGGGATGTCGACGCGAGTCAACGCCTCGATGGTCTCGGCCATCACCACGCCACCTTCGAGCTTCACGCACTCGGCGCCTTCCTTCATCAGCCGGATCGAGCTCTCGACCGCCTGTTGCGGGCTGACCTGGTACGAGCCGAAGGGCAGGTCGCCCACGATCAGGGCCCTGGGCTTTGCCCGCGACACGAGACGAACGTGGTACACCATGTCGTCGAGAGCCACCGGGATCGTGTTTGCTTCCCCCTGCACCACCATGCCGACCGAATCGCCGACCAGGATGATGTCGACCCCGGCGATGTCGACGAGACGGGCGAACGTCACGTCGTAGGCGGTGATCATGGCGATCTTCTCGCCGAGCGCCTTCATCCGCGCCAGTTCTGGAACCGTGACCTTTGGCCGTTGATGCGTCTCGTTGGTCATGAAGCTGCTGCCTCCCTGAACCGGGGTGAGGGTGTCCCCGACGCCACTGTCAAGCTATCGACCCTGGCATCGGTTCCGAAAGCTGTGGGCACCAAGCGTTCCACAACCTCAGCCCCGGCGGTGAAACACGCTGGGACACAGGTCGCTGTAGCTCGGGGCTCCGCCGCTCGATCGGGCGTCGAGAACGGCCCGGGTGCAGGCGAGAGCGAAGCAGTCGGCGGCGGCGACGAGCAGAGCGTTGAAGGCGCCGGGGCGGGTATCCGGCCTGCGCAGACCCGGGGTGGCGTTCGCCGCCAGGACGTGCTGGCCGGTCGACAGGCAGAAGATCGTGTCGCCGTCGAACATCGAATGGACGGGGCGAATCGCCCTGGCCAGGCCGTCGTGGGCGACGCCGGCCATCTTCTTGCATTCCGCCTTGCTGAGTGCGGCAGAAGTCGCCACGACCCCGATGGTGGTGTTCAACGGTGTCGGAGGAGCCTGCATCGCCTCGACCACCGCTCGTCGCTCCGAGATCTGCGGCCGGCGCAGCGCGATGCCCTCGTGAAACCGGGGGAGCCCGGTCGTGGGGGAGATGATCTGGCCGGCCGCGTTGACCACGGCGAGAGCGGCAACGACGATGCCCTCGGCGAGCGTTCTACTGGCGGTACCGACGCCGCCCTGCAGGCCGGCGGCGACGGCGCCTGTCCCTGCCCCCACCGCGCCCATGGGCACGGTGCCACGCTTCGCCGCGGCACAGGCTCGGTACCCGAAGGCTTCGTCGGGCCGGTTGCCGAACACGCCGCCGCGTCCGAGGTCGAAGATCACGGCTGCGGGAACGATGGGCACCACATGATTCGGTAGCGGCCCCACGGGGAAGCCGGCCTGATGGTCTTCGTGCCAGCGCATCACCCCGTGGGCTGCGGCGAGGCCATAGGCGCTACCTCCCGACAGACAGATGGCATGCACTCGGTCGATCATCGCGGTCGGATCGAGAAGATCGGTCTCACGGGTGCCAGGCCCGCCGCCGCGCACGTCACACGACGCCATGGCCCCGCCGTCGATGCGCACGACCGTGGTTCCGGTTCGCCAGCCGCGACCGCGGCGCTGATGGTGCCCGACGAGCATCCCGGGAACGTCGGTGATGTGGCCGAGGCCCATCCGTTCTAGGCGGTCGTCAGTTGGGTCTCGGCGGCAGCGGCCTCGAGTGCGCCGCGGCCGACCGTTCGCCACACGCCGATCCCGACGATGTACAGCGGGCAGGCGATGAGCAGGGCCGTGCCGACAGCCGGCTTGTCGCCGGGCAGAAGTGCTCCGCCGACGGATCGCGCTTCGGCAGTCATCCACAACACCGACGCCAGCCACACCACAGTGACCGTCACCGTCAGCGGGCGGAATCGCCGCACTTGCATGGGGTGGACGAACTTCCAGTTGGTGAGCTGCGTGAGCGCCAGTGCGACGCAGGCGGCCGTCGTGAACCACGGCCCGGCTCGGAGGAGGTACAGAGTGGGCACGATCATGTTCCACTCGCAGGGGAACCCGTTGAACCAGTGATCGTGGGTCATCTGGTCGGTTCGCGACATCCACAGCGCCGACATGAACAGCACGAACGCGCCGATGTACAGCGAAGCCCCGTTCGGCAGCATGTGGAACTGGTGCAGAAAGATCACCGGTATGACGATGCAGGTGACGAAATCGACGATGAGATCGAGCGTGTAACCGTCGATGCGCGGCACGTGATCGCGCACGCACCACACACGTGCCGCCGGGCCGTCGACACCGTCGAGCACCATGGCAACTGCCAGCCAGAGGACTGCTTCGCGCGGTTGCCTGTCGGAGACGGCGATGATGCCGAGCATTCCGCAGATCGCACCGCTGGCGGTGACGCAATGAACGAACCAGCCCTTGGCGATGGGGTGACGAACTGCGGCTGCTGTTGCGCCTAGGTTTGACATTGCAAGCCACTCCTCAGAGCGAATGGGTTGTCATACGGACGCCACCCGCTGCGGCGACATGCTATCCGGTTTCTCCGAGGGCGGAGCCAGGTAGGGTCCGAGCCATGCGGGACCGCCTGCGCGGCGCAACCTTCGAGTTCAGCGGTGCCGTCGTGCGGGCCGCGTGGGCACACGCCGCACGCTGGGGGGCGATCGGACCGCGGAGCAAGGCAGGCAAACGGTTCGGCAGGTTCGGACAGAACAGCATCATCTGCTTCCCGGCGGACACGATCTTCAACGAGCGATACATCCACATCGGCGAGGGGACCATGATCGGGGCGCACGTCACGTTGTCTGCGGGGATGATGCCCGGGCAGCAGTGCCTCACCGACTCGGTGGTGCGCATTGGTGATCGATGCTTGATCGGCAAGGGCAGCGGGATCGTCGGCCACCTCGCCATCGACATCGGCAACGATGTGTGGACCGGACCTCACGTGTACATCACCGACCAGAACCACGGCTACGAGGACGTCGATCGACCCATCGCCCGTCAGACGCAGCCCGAGCGGCCCGTAGTGGTGGGCGACGGATCG
>DATAJN010000168.1:0-4388 GCA_036262105.1 Ilumatobacteraceae bacterium | reverse complement strand
GTCGTGAGCCGGGCAGGCCGTGACGCAAAGGCCGCAGCCCGTGCAATCGTCGGGCGCTACCTGGATGGTCAGCGACATGCCGGGGACGTCGCGGCTGCGGAACGACTTCGTCTTCAAGATGTCGGCATCTGCAGCGGTCAGAGCACCCGGCTCGTACACCTTCATCCGAATGGCCGCGTGCGGGCAGACGATGGCGCACTTGCCGCAGTCGATGCACAGGTCCGCCTCCCAAATCGGGATCTCGGTGGCGACGGTTCGCTTCTCGACGCACGCCGTGCCGGTGGGGAACGTTCCATCCGGAGGCATTGCGCTGACGGGAAGCAGATCGCCTTCACCGGCGAGCATGCGCGCTGTCACTCGCTGCACGAACTCGGTGACCTGACCGGTGACCGTCGGACGACGATGCTTCGTCGCCGTCACCTCTGTGCCGATCGGCACGGGGAAGAGCTGAGCAAGTGCGGTGTCGACGGCCGCGATGTTGCGTTGCACGACGACATCGCCGCGCTTTCCGTAGCTGGCGGTGATCGCCTCTTTCAATCTGGCGATCGCTTCATCGGTGGGAAGGACGTCGGCAAGCGCGAAGAAACATGTCTGCATCACCGTGTTGACACGCCCGGCCAAACCGGCAGCCTCGGCCACGCCAGCGGCGTCGATGGCATGCAGGTGCAAGCCTCGATCGAGCACGATCTGCTGCACCTCGGCCGGAAGGCGATCCCAGATCTGGTCCGCTGGGTACGGACTGTTGATCAGCACCATCGCACCGGGCGCGGCGACACTGAGCACGTCGATCCGCTCGAGGAAGCTCCACTGGTGCACTCCGACGAACGTGGCCTGATCGATCAAGTACGTGCTGTCTATCTGTTCGGGGTCGAAGCGCAGGTGACTGACGGTCATCGATCCCGACTTCTTCGAGTCGTACACGAAGTATCCCTGAACGACGAGATCGGTGTTCTTGCCGACGATCTTGGCCGTGTTCTTGTTGGCGCCAACGGTGCCATCGGAGCCGAGGCCGAAGAACACGGCGCGCACACGGGCGAGATCAGTGGTGAACGACGGATCGAACGACAAACTGGTGTGCGTGACGTCGTCGATGATGCCGATCGTGAAGCTGTTGCGTGGAGCGTCGAGCGTTGCCTCGTCGAACACGGCCTTGACCATCGCCGGCGTGAACTCCTTGCTGCTGAGGCCGTAGCGTCCGCCGATCACGCGGGGCGTGCGGCCACCGACCCAGGTCTCGTCCGTGCTGTGCCACAGGGCCGACAACACGTCGAGGTGCAGCGGCTCGAACGGCGCACCAGGCTCCTTGGTACGATCCAGAACCACCACGGTGCGGGTACTCGGAGGCAAGGCGGCCAGCAGCGCCTCCGTCGGGAATGGGCGGAACAGCCGAACGACAGCCACACCGACGCGCTCGCCGCGGCGACACAGCTCGTCCACCGTTTCCTTCACTGCTCCGGCGCCCGATCCCATCAGCACGATGACGCGATCTGCATCGGGTGCGCCGTGGTAGTCGACCAGGTGGTAGCGCCGTCCGGTCATGTCTGCGAGACGATCCATGGATGCCTGCACTGCATCGGGCACCGCGTCGTAGAAGGAGTTGCACGCTTCACGCGCCTGGAAGAACACGTCGGGGTTCTGAGCGCTGCCGCGCAGAACCGGTCGGTCGGGGTCGAGCCCTCGGGCGCGGTGGGCGGCGACGTCGGCCGGATCGATCATCGCCATCAACTGGTCGGCGGTGGGCACTTCGATCGTGCCGATTTCATGACTCGTGCGGAAGCCATCGAAGAAGTGCAAGAAGGGGATCCGCGTGCGCAACGCTGAGGCGTGCGCAACGGCGGCGAAGTCGCCTGTTTCCTGGACACTGCTCGCGCACAGCATCGCAAAGCCGGTCGTGCGGGCAGCCATCACATCGCTGTGGTCGCCGAAGATGCTCAGCGCATGTGTCGCCAGGGTGCGCGCCGCGACATGGATCACCGTCGGGGTCAGTTCACCGGCGATCTTGAACATGTTCGGAAGCATCAGCAAGAGGCCCTGGCTGGCGGTGAAGGTCGTGCCGAGTGCGCCCCTGGTGACAGCGCCGTGCAACGTGCCGGCGGCTCCTGCTTCGCTCTGCATCTCGATCACCTCTGGAACGGCGCCCCACAGGTTGGTGCGACCCTTCGCGCTCCAGTCGTCGGCAAGTTCGCCCATCGGCGAGGCGGGCGTGATCGGGTAGATCGCGATCACTTCCGAAGCCAGGTGGGCGATGCGTGCTGCCGCCTCGTTGCCATCGACCACGTCGCGTGTCCCTACGTGTGGGCGTTGAGCAGATGCCTCTTCGGTCACGGTGCTGGCTGTCGTCATGACAAGCACGCTATGACTCAAGCAGACCGGACCACTAGGGGCTTTCGGCCCTCACCCCAGAGGCTTCATCGCCTCGCGGGCTACCGCAATGAAGGCCGCAATGTGAGGATGTGGTTGATGCCGCGGCCATGCCAGCACGAGCGGCACGCTCGGCGCGTCGTGAATCGGGATGTAGCGCACGTCGGGATGAGGATGCAGAGTGGCCGTCGATGCGGGCGTCACGCCGACTCCCGTCGAGGTGGCGATGGCCAGCAGCCAGTCGTCGATCGTGGTCGTATCCGCGCCGATCGTCGGGCGCGGCAGTTGCGGCCACAAATCGAGCGTCGTGGTGCCGGTGATCGAGTTGACGATCAACGTCTCGCCTGTCAGGTCGGCCAGCGACACCTCGCCCATGCCGGCGAGGTGATGGTCGGCGGGCACGGCCGCCAAGCGTCGTTCGTTGTCGATGACAGTGGAGCGGATCGAAGGGTCGGTGATCGGTCCGCGCACCAGGGCAATGTCGACGTGCCCACCCGCCAGGCCGGCGATGCGTTCATCGCTCCGTCGAAACCGCAGCCGCCGCTCGGGAAACTTCGCCGTCCACGAGCGCACGATCGCGGCCGCGTGGGTAGCGCTGCTCCAACTGTGCCCGAAGCGGAGCGGCGGCACAGCGGCGGTGATCGAGGCGACGGCTTCGTCGACGCGCTCCAGAGCCTCCCGAGCCGTGACGGCGAAGGTGCCGCCTGCCTCGGTCACGATCAGGTGATGAGTGGACCGGTCGACCAGGCGAACGGCGACGGTACGTTCCAACTGGGCGAGCGTGCGCGAGAGCGCAGGTTGCGACATGTGCAGGCGCTGCGCTGCCCGAGTGATGTTGCCTTCGTCGACGATCGCCAGGAAGCAGCGAAGATGGCGCAGTTCAACGGCCATACCTGCGGAGCATAACTGTCGCCAACAGGCATTTCACAAAGGGCGCGCTGGCCGTCAGGCTGGCTCGGGTGACGAGAATCCCGTTGATCGGCGCCTCCGTGGTGTCGGTTCAACTCGGTGCCGCGATCGCCGCGTCGTTGTTCGATCGAGTCGGCGCGCCGGGAACTGTGTTGCTGCGCCAGGGCTTTGCGGCAGCCGTCCTCCTGTTGATCGCTCGGCCGCGCCTGTCGGGACGTGGCCGGGCGGATTGGTTGGTCGTCGGCTCGTTCGGGCTCGTGCTGGCGGCGATGAACGTGTGCTTCTACGAAGCGGTCGACAGGCTGCCACTCGGGGTGGCCGTCACCATCGAGCTGTTCGGTCCGTTGGGGCTCGCCGCGGGCTTGTCGCGCACGGCCCGCGAGTTTGCCTACGTGATCTTCGCAGCTATCGGCGTCGTACTGCTGGGCGGGGCGACACATCACCTGGATGGAATCGGTGTGGTGTTCGCCCTCTGCGCAGCGCTCGGCTGGGCGACATACATCCTGCTCAGCCAACGTACCGGCCGGCGCTTCGAGGGTATCGACGGTCTCGCGTTGGCCATGGCAGTCGCCACGATCACAGTCGCGCCCCTCGGGATCGCCACCGGTGGCGGACGGTTGCTCGAACCCGGCTCCCTGATGACGGGCATGGCGGTGGCCATGCTGTCGGCGGCGATCCCCTTCACGCTCGAACTTCATGCCCTGCGCATCGTCGGTCCACGTGCGTTCGGAGTGATCATGAGCACCAGCCCGGCCGTCGCCGCGACATTGGGTTGGGCGTTCCTCGCCGAGCCACTTCGCACCACCCAGGCGGTGGCGATCTGTTGCGTCGTGCTGGCCAGCGCGGGCACGGCACTGGCCGCAGACATCAGCCGATGAAGCGGCGATGCCAGGGCTGTAGGGCGATGTGCCCGGACCAGAGCGCGCATTGGTGCAATGCGCAGGTACAAGGGCCCTGTTCGATCGAGTCTGTGGCGCCTTTGATGACTTCAGGAACAAAACACTTGAACGGTGGAGGGTTGGACAATGCGATGCCACGAAGATGCCGCAGCGACTGATTCGGCCACTGCGACTGCGCTGAGGGGCGGGGTGTCCGCACAGTCGGCCGACGGCCAAGCC
>DATAJN010000167.1:0-5701 GCA_036262105.1 Ilumatobacteraceae bacterium | reverse complement strand
GCCTCGGCCGACGTCGCTCTGAAGGGGCTCTCCTACCTGCTCGAGGCCATGGCCAAGCTACGCACCGAGCGGGATGTGACGCTCACCATCATCGGCAAACCTCGCGACGGCGCCAGCAACCAACTGATCGACCAACTCGCCCTGCGTCCCCACATCGACTTCGTCAGCGGCGTGCCCGATGAGCGCATCGTCGAGCTCTACGCAGAAGCCGAGCTCGCCGTTGTGCCCAGCCTCTATGAGGGGTTCAGCCTGCCGGCCATCGAGGCCATGTCGACTGGCATCTGCCTCGTTGCCACCGATGGCGGTGCCCTCCCAGAGGTCACCGGCCGCGATGGCGAGACCGTGCTGCAGTGCAGGGCAGGCGACGTCGACGACCTGGCGGCGGCGATTCGTCGCGGCCTCGACGGCGCCGAGCTGCGGGCCCGGATCGGTGAAGCCGGTCGGCGGCGAGTCGTCGAACGTTGGAGCTGGAGGCATTGCGCCCAGTTGACGGTCGAGCAGTATCGCGAGGTCCTGGCCATGCCCCAGAACGTCGACAAGTTGCGCAGGAACGGGAGGTCGTAGGTGTTGACGATCCGCCTCGATCGACTCGGCGTCCAGCCGGGCGATCTCGTTCTCGATGCCGGCTCAGGATTCGGGCGTCACGCGTTCGCCTTTGCACGGCAGGGAGCCAACGTCGTCGCTCTCGACTACGCGGCCAAGGAAGTGGAAAGCACGCGCGCCACGTTTGTCGCAATGGTCGAAACGGGCGAGATCGCTGACGAGCGCTTCGCCGGAAGCCTGCAGGGCGATGCGACATCGTTGCCTTTCGCCGATAACACGTTCGACCGGGTGATCACCAGCGAGGTGCTCGAACACATCCAGGCCGATACGTGGGCGATCAACGAGTTCGTACGGGTGCTGAAGCCAGGTGGCACATTCGCGGCGACAGTGCCGACATGGTTCCCGGAGAAGATCAACTGGATCCTGAGCGACGAGTACCACGCGCCCAAGAGCGTCGGCGGTCACGTGCGCATCTACACAGCGACCGAGCTCAAGGCGAAGTTGCGCAACGCCGGTCTGGCCATCACAGGCAGCCATCACGCGCACGCCCTTCACTCTCCGTATTGGTGGTTGAAGTGCGCCGTCGGTGTTCGACGTGACGACCATCGCCTGGTGAACTCCTACAAGCGATTGCTCGAATGGGAGATCGTCAAGCAGCCGCGAAGTCTGAAGGTGGTCGAACGAGCCGCATCCCCGCTCCTCGGCAAGAGCTACATCGTCTACGCCCGGAAGGGTGGTGCTGATGTCGCGGCTGCCTGATATCGACGGCGTGATCTCCGCAGAAGAGATCGTGCAGACCGCCGAGTGGATCGCTTCACTGCAGATCGATACCGGGATGATCCCCTGGTTCCCCGGCGGGCATTGCGACCCGTGGAACCACGTCGAAACCGCCATGGCGCTCGATGTCGGTGGCTTGCACACTGCGGCGGAGCGGGCCTACGAATGGCTGGTCGACATCCAACGTGACGACGGCAGCTGGTGGAACTACTACCTGCCCGATGGCAGCGTCGAAGAAGCAAAGCTCGACACCAACGTCTGCGCTTACATCGCCACAGGCGTGTGGCACCACTGGTTGTGCACCTGGGATCGGGCGTTCGTCGACCATCTCTGGCCGACCGTGCAACGGGCACTCGACTGGGTGCTCACCATGCGCCGCGACGACGGCACGGTGCTCTGGGCATGCACGGCCGACGATCGCCCGTGGGACTACGCGCTTCTTTCGGGGTCGTCGTCGATCGCCCACGCGCTGCGCTGCGGCGCCAACCTCGCCACGCTCATCAACGAGCCTCGACCCGACTGGATCGCCGCCGCTGACCGCCTGACCCTGCTGATCAACGAAGACCCGAGCGTTTTCGAGCCCAAGGATCGCTGGGCGATGGATTGGTACTACCCAGTTTTATCCGGCTGCCTCACCGGCGAACGAGCAAAGATCCGCCTGGCCGATGGTTGGTCGGAGTTCGCCATGGAACAGCGCGGCGTCCGTTGTGTCAGCGACGAGCCGTGGGTGACCGCGTCGGAGACAGCAGAGTGCGCCATCGCTCACGCGGCCATCGGCGACCTCACGACGGCAACCGACCTCATCAAGTGGACACGGCTGCATCGACGCGGCGACGGCGGTTACTACACCGGCATCGTCTATCCGACCCAAGTTCGTTTCCCATCCGAGGAGGTCTCCGCGTACACCGGCGCCGCGGTCATCCTCGCCGCCGACGCAATCGATGCAGCATCGCCGGCCAACGCCGTGTTCGTGCCACGCTGCTACGACTGAGGCTCGGCCACCGACCAGCCGCGGCGGCGTAGCTCGTCGGCCAGCACGTCGGCCGGGAAGCCGCGAACGAGCAGCGCCTGCGCCGAGCCGAGCGTGTCGGGTTCCTCGGTGACCGACAGCGTGGGGTTGTCGTCAGCGGTCGACGTCAGCCGATCGATCAGCGCCGATGCCTCGGCCTTGGTGAACTTGCCGCGAGCCTGCCGAGCCGTCAGCCGGTACTCCGTGCGCGCCGAGCGGAAGTCGTCGTAGCCGGCCTTGCGCATGAGGGCCTGGATGTAGGCAACCTGCTTGGCCGAAGCCGGCGGCCCTTGCTGAGCGAGACTCATCGAGACACCGTACCCACTTCTCGTTCCTCGCCGCGATGAGCCCAGTACCGCTTCCAGGTGGGTGCGTGGCAGCATGGATGGCGTGACACTCCCGACACAGAACGCCCTCAAAGATCTCGCCGACGCCGCACTGCGCGCCTGCGGGGCATCAGCCTTCTCCGATTCCGGGCAGCACAGTGCCCGCAGCCCGATCATCGGCGCCACCCTCGGCGCCGTCGACGGCGCCACATCGGTCGACGATGCCGTCGAACGAGCGGGCACAGCGTTCAAAGCCTGGCGCACGACTCCTGCACCGTTGCGCGGCGAGTTGATCCGACTCCTGGCCATGCAGCTACGCACGCACAAGGCTGATCTCGCTCGGCTGGTGCAGATCGAGGTCGGCAAGATCGAGAGCGAGGCTCTCGGCGAAGTGCAGGAGATGATCGACATCTGCGACTTCGCGGTCGGTCTCAGCCGTCAACTGCATGGTCTGACGATCGCCAGCGAACGGCCCGGCCATCGTCTGATGGAGCAGTGGCATCCCCTCGGGCCAACGGCGGTGATCACCGCGTTCAACTTCCCTGTTGCTGTGTGGAGTTGGAACGCCGCGTTGGCGGTCGTGTGCGGCAATCCGGTGATCTGGAAGCCCAGCGATCTCACACCTCTCACGGCGATCGCCACCAACGCCTTGTTCGCACAGGCGGCCGCCGCCCTCGGGGCTCCCGAGCATCTCAGCCAGATCCTGCTCGGCGGCGCGGATGTCGGCGCCGCCCTCGTCGCTCACAGCGGCGTTCCGCTGGTGAGCGCCACCGGTTCGACTCGCATGGGCCAGCAGGTCGCCGGCGTCGTTGCCGGGCGGTTCGGACGCAGCATCCTCGAACTCGGCGGCAACAACGCTGCGATCGTTGCCCCGTCCGCCGACATCGAACTCGTCGTTCGCGGAATGACGTTCGCCGCCGCCGGAACGGCAGGCCAGCGATGCACGTCGCTGCGCCGGGCGATCGTGCACCGTTCACGTCTCGACGAGGTCGTCGAGCGCATGTCGGCCGCTTATGCGACCCTGCCGATCGGCAGCCCGCTCGACCACACAACGTTGGTCGGACCGTTGATCACCGCCAAGGCGATGGAACGCATGCAGGCCGCCGTCGACACAGCATGTTCCGATGGTGGGAAGGTAACGGTGGGAGGCGATCGCCTGCTGGTCGACGAGGCGCCGGATGCTGCATACGTGCGCCCAGCGATCGTAACGATGCCGGCACAGACCGACATCGTCGCCACCGAGACGTTCGCACCGCTGCTCTACGTGATGGGCTACGACGACTTCGATGAAGCACTGGCATTGCAGAATGGCGTGCCTCAGGGTCTGGCCAGCAGCGTCTTCACCACCGATGTGCGCGAGGCCGAACGGTTCTGCGCAGCAGATGGAAGCGACTGCGGCATCGCCAACGTCAACATCGGTCCGAGCGGTGCCGAGATCGGCGGTGCGTTCGGCGGCGAGAAGGCCACCGGTGGCGGACGCGAGAGCGGCAGCGATGCGTGGAAGGCCTACATGCGTCGGGCGACGAACACGATCAACTACTCCAACGATCTCCCGCTGGCACAGGGCGTGAAGTTCGGCTAGCCGTTCGAACCAGGCGCTGGTCAGGCAGTGCGGCGGAGCAGACGCAGGCTGCCGGTGACGCCAATCTCCTCGAACAGGCCCGTGCCCAGGGCGCGGAGATAGATCTGCTCGTACGGGGCCCGGCCGCCGTCTGCGGGGTCGGCAAAGACGTCGTGCACGGCGAGCGTTCCGCCGACGGCTATGTGCGTCGACCAACCCTCGAAGTCGAGCCTGGCCGGCTCGTCACCGTGGCCGCCGTCGATGAACACCAGTGAGAGCGGCATGGTCCAGCATCGAGCAACCGTTGGTGATTGCCCGACAACGGCGATCACCACGTCCTCGAGTCCGGCGTCGTGGATCGTGGCCCGGAAGATCGGCAGCGTGTCCATCTTGCCGACTCGCTGGTCGACGACGGTCGGATCATGGTGTTCCCAGCCGGCCTGGTTCTCCTCGCTGCCGCGATGATGATCGACGGCGAACAGCACGGTGCCGCACGCTCGCGCCGCGGCGCCGAGCCATACGGTCGAGCGACCGCAGTACGAGCCGATCTCGACCATCGGAAACCTGACGGTCGAGCCCGCGGCCACAGCCGCGTCGTACAGCGCATCGCCTTCGTCGCCCGGCATGAAGCCCTTCGCGGCCAGGGCATGAGCGCGCAGGTCGTGGCTGAGCGGTGCGGCGGGCACGCCGGGCACCATAATCGGCGTGTGCCAGAGGCTGTAACCGGTCGATCGACCACGCGGACCGCGACCTGGCAGGCGTCACGTTGGACGATTGCCGTGCCCTCTCTCGTCGCAGCGACGCTCGTCCTCATCGCTACCCGGCACGATCCGTTGCTGTCTCCCGACTCGATCACCTACTTGTCTGCCGCCGATCACATCCGCGCCGGTAGAGGCATCACCGACTTCACCCTGAAACCGCTCGCCGTCTTCGGGCCGATCTATCCACTACTCCTTGCCCCGGGCGGCCGCAGCCTCTTGTGGGCAACGATCGTCGGCACCGTCGCGATCGCCGCGGGTGGAGCGTTGATGTGGGCGGTGCTCCGGCGCCGAGCTCGCCCGATCATGGCGGTCGCCGGCGCGTTGGCCTTCGGCGCCAGCCAGGGTCTGGTGAGGATGGCTTCGACCGTGTGGAGCGAGGCACCGTACGCGGCCATTTCGTTGGCGATGCTCGTCGTGCTGTCGCGGCGGTCGATGACCACCCGCACGGCAGCGATCGGCGGGCTGCTTGCCGGAGCCGGCTTTCTCACTCGGTACGCGGGCGTGGGTCTGGTGATGACAGGCGGTGTGATGGTCGTGGCCACGTGTTGGCAGGACCGCGATCGCGAGACGGCAGTCAAGCGGATCGCCGCATTCTCCGCCGGCGCGTTCGCGATCAGTTCGATCTGGGTGATCCGCAACCTCGTCGAGACCGGCCAGGCGTTGGGACCGCGATTCTCGGGTGGCTCGAACGAACCGCTCATCACGACCATCCGTCTGGCGTTCA
>DATAJN010000166.1:0-5733 GCA_036262105.1 Ilumatobacteraceae bacterium | reverse complement strand
ACGTTGATCAAGGCCGAGCAAGCCATCGCCTGGGACGCCAAGACCTACACGGCGACAGCCGTCGACGGCAGAGTGACCATCTCGCTCCGAGATGATTCGGATCTTCCCCACAACTTGCATCTGCTCGACTCCGACAACGTCGACATGGGCATCGGCTTGAGGGTCGAGGGCCACGGCGATCTGCACACCGATTCAGTTGCCTTGAAGCCTGGCTCCTACAAGGTGATCTGCACGATTCCGGGGCACGGCAACATGAAGGCCACGCTGACCGTTACCTGACGGCTACTGCTTGAGGAACAACTCGCAGACGATCAAGACGATGACCCAGAACGCGCCAGCAGCGATCAGCACGTTCTGAACGCTGTCGTACATGGTGTTGAGCCCCTTCTTGGGCTCCGCCTTCCACGGCATGAAACCCAATGCGTTGAGCTCGAGCACCGCAGTGACGACGATGGCGATCAACCAGAACGCGGCAACCTTGCCACTGGAGATGGCGCTATCGGCACCGCCGAGATACACGTCGTGACTGGCGACAACCATCAGGTACAGCATGCCGATCGAGAACACGACATTCTGGCGAGAGGCCATTACGGCGCGGCGCGCGGCGGCCGGCGCCTCTGGGTTGGGCTCGCCACCGGCCAGCACGTTGGCGGCGTTGGCCAAGACAACCTTCTGGAGGCGCCAGATCACACCCCACACATTGAGGAACATGATGATCGCCAGCAACATGCCGAGCGAGATGGCCAGCCCGTTACCCGTCTTGCTGAACGAGACACCGAGGGCGTTGGCCTTGAAGAAGTCCTTGGCGGCGACGGTGATGCTGATCCCCATGACGACGGTCGAGACAGCACCCCATCGGAACCACCAAAGGGCACGGCGGGTGACCTTGTCGATGGCGATGTTGCGGGCCTTGGCCTCGTCGCCAAACGCGGCGTAAGCGGGGACCTGAACGAGGTTGAAGAAGTAGAGCATCCCGATCCAGACGATCCCGGAGAGGATGTGCAGCCAGCGGAAGGTCTGCTCGAGACCCAACCGTGAAAAGAATCCATCTGCAAGCACCGCAGGTACCTCTTTCTCTGTGACGTTCCCAATGAGTGGCGTCCCTGCGCGTGAACGTAGCACCATGGTGGGGTCGCGCATGGCAATGCAGCGCCGTAGATTGACCGACGCCATGGCCCACGAATTCATCTACACCTGCTACAAGCTCGCTCGCGTGTATCCACCCGACCGCACGGTGCTCGAGAACATCTCGCTCTCGTTCTACCCGGGCGCAAAGATCGGCGTGCTCGGCCCGAACGGTGCCGGCAAGTCGAGCCTGCTGCGAATCATGGCCGGTCTCGACGACGGCTACTCGGGCGAGGCGAGGCTCACGCCAGGTTTCACGGTCGGCTTCCTGTCGCAAGAGCCACAGCTCGACGCGACGAAAGACGTGAAGGGCAACGTCATGGATGGCGTGGCCGCGGTGCAATCGGTCATCGATCGATACAACGAAGTGATGACGATGTGGGCCGATCCCGACGCCGACTACGAGAAGATCGGCGCGCTTCAGGCCGAGCTCGAAGACCGGATCGCTGCCACCGATGCCTGGAGCCTGGAGCGCAACGTCGAGATTGCGATGGACGCGCTGCGCTGCCCGCCCGACGATGCCGACGTCACCACGTTGTCGGGTGGTGAGCGGCGTCGTGTCGCGTTGTGCCGGTTGCTGCTCAGCCGGCCCGACCTGTTGCTGCTCGACGAGCCGACCAACCACCTCGACGCCGAGAGCGTGGAATGGCTCGAACGTTTCCTGCAGGAGTACGCCGGCACCGTCGTCGCGATCACTCACGATCGCTACTTCCTCGACAATGTGGCCAAATGGATCCTCGAGCTCGACCGTGGCCGCGGCATACCCTTCGAGGGCAACTACTCGTCGTGGCTCGAGCAGAAGCAGGAGCGTCTTGCCCGCGAGGAGAAGGGCAACGAAGCCCGCCAGCGCACCCTGCAGCGCGAGCTCGAATGGGTACGGATGGCGCCGAAGGCTCGCCAGGCCAAGGGCAAGGCGCGCCTTGCTGCCTACGACAAGTTGCAACAGGAAGCCGAGGCGGCTGAACGCGGCCCGGATCGTTTGGAGATCAACATCCCGGTTGGCAGGCGGCTCGGCGACACGGTGATCGCTGTCGACCACCTCCGCAAAGGTTTCGGTGATCGGCTCCTCATCGAGGATCTCTCGTTCACACTCCCCCGGGCCGGAATCGTCGGCATCATCGGCCCGAACGGTGCCGGCAAGACGACGCTCTTCAAGATGTTGACCGCACAGGAGCCCGTTGACGAGGGAACGGTGACCATCGGCGAAACCGTCGACCTTGCCTACGTCGATCAATCACGCGACACCCTCGACCCCGACGCGAGTGTCTACGAGGAAATCACCGGTGGCGTCGAACACATGAAGGTCGGCAACCACGAGATCCACGGCCGCGCCTACTGTGCCAGCTTCAACTTCAAGGGCAGCGACCAGCAGAAACGAGTCGGCGACCTGTCGGGCGGCGAACGCAACCGCGTGCACCTCGCCAAGATCTTGAAGAGCGGCGGAAACGTGTTGCTGCTCGACGAACCCACCAACGACCTCGATGTCGACACGTTGCGCGCCCTGGAGATGGCGCTGGAGAACTTTCCCGGCTGCGCGGTCGTCATCAGTCACGATCGTTGGTTCCTCGACCGAGTGGCGACACACGTGCTGGCCTTCGAAGGCGACAGCCAAGTTCGCTGGTTCGAAGGCAACTTCAGCGAGTACGAGGCTTGGCGTCACAAAGAGTTGGGCTCCAGCGCCGATCAGCCGCATCGCATCAAGTACAAGCCGCTCGTGCGGTAGTTGAGCGGGACCCCGCCAGTGGCCACTCGATTGATCACCAGGGCTTGCATCGCTGTCTTCGTCTGCGGAGTCGCCGGTCTGATCATCTCGTCGGTCGCCGGTAACAACAACGGGCTCGTGCTTTCGATCGGTGGGGTCATCGTGGTCGCCGCGCTCGTGCTGATGACCGTCAACACCGTGACGGTGCACGAACGGATCGACGTCTTCGACGAGGCCGTCGCCGAGCAACTCGAAGCGCAGGTGACCCGGCTGGTCGAGCAAGGCGCTGACGAGAACGAGGTGCGAAACCTGGTGCGCGAGGCGCGCCGCAGCAGGCACCGATGACCGACGAGAGCGATGCCCAACTGGCGGCAAGGCTCGCCACCGAGGCGGGCCAATTGCTCGTCGAGGTGCGTGATGAACTCACCCGGGCCGGCGCCCCGGCATGGCAAGTGATGGACACGGGTGACCTGGCCAGCCACCGCTTCATCACTCGAGCCCTTGCCGAGGCGCGTCCCAACGACGCCGTGCTGTCCGAGGAAGGTCTCGAAGATCCGCGCCGCTTCGTCGCCGATCGGGTGTGGATCATCGATCCGCTCGATGGCACCAGCGAGTTCGGCGAAGACGGTCGCCACGACTGGGCGGTGCACATCGCCCTGTGGGATGCCGATCATCTCGCGGCCGGAGCCGTCAGCATTCCCGTTCTCGGCCTCACCTTCTGCACCGACCCACCACCCGTGATCCCCGAGTCGGGGCGCACTCGGCCGCGGCTTGTCACGTCGCGGAACCGAAATCCGTATGTGGCCGTGGTCGTCGCCAGGGCCCTCGATGCCGAGGCGGTGCGGCTCGGCTCCGCAGGCGCCAAGGCGATGGCCGTGGTCGCCGGCGAAGCCGACATCTACGTGCACGACGGCGGCATGTATCAGTGGGACTCCGCGGCACCGGCCGCCGTGGCTCTCGCTGCAGGGCTGCACGTCAGTCGCATCGACGGTTCACCGATGGTGTTCAACGAACCCGATCCGTGGTTGCCCGATCTGTTGATCTGCCGGTCCGAGTTCGCCGACCCGGCGCTGGAAGCACTGCGGAACGGTCGCCGCGAAGCCTGGGGCTGATCGACCACGCGACCGGCGCGACCCAGCCGGCGGCTCGTACAATGCCGCAATGACTCTCGCCGTGCCGGACGACGGTGCTTCGTCGGGGCAGAGCCTGGACACACCACAGATCGCCACCCGCGTACCCGGTCTGACGATCGCGGCGATGACGTCGATCGGTGCCGGTGTCATCCATGCTGCCGCCGCGGGCGTGCACGCCGAGCACCCGCAGCTTGCTCGGGTGTTCATCGTGCTGGCCATCGCCCAAGTCGGCGCGGGTCTGCTGGCCTTGGCCCGCCCGAACCGTCTCGTCGCCGCCTTGATCTTGGGAGTCAGCGCCGGCGCCGTCGCCGGCTGGCTGGCCACACGGATCACCGGCATCTCGTGGATCGACGGCCTGGAAGTGCGCGAGGCGCCGCAATACGCAGACACCGCCTGCGCTCTGCTCGCCGCGGCGGCGGTCGGCTGTGCCCTGGCGGCCGTGATGATCGGCAGGCGCCGATCGATGTCGCCACATCTGTTGTTCCCGGCGCTTGCAATTGCTGCCCTCACCGTCCCGGCGATGCTCAGCGGCGGCACGCACGTGCACAGCCACACGCACGCGGCCGGCGCCGCCGGTGCCGATGGCGCAGCCACCGCTGTCGTCGACGAGTCGCAACCGCACACGCACGCCGCCGACGGGTCAGCAGTTGCCGTTGTCGATGAGTCGCAACCGCACAGCCACCCGACCGACACCACCGCTGGCTCGACGGCAACCGCAACGACCACGTCCACGTGGCCACGCCCGTGGGACCCGACGAAGCCGATCGACGTCTCCGGCGTGCCCGGAGTGACGCCGGAGCAAGAGGCGCGTGCGACCAAGCTGATCCAAGACTCGCTGAAAGACCTTCCCAAGTACTCCGACACAGCCGCGGCGATCGCCGACGGTTACGCATCGATCGGTGACGCCGGCACCGGTGACGAGCACTACATCAAGACGTCGCTGATCGAGGACAAGGTGTTTCTCGATGCGACTCAGCCCGAGTCGCTGGTCTACAAGGTCGACGGCGACAAGCGGACGTTGGCCGGGGCGATGTACATCGCCAGCGCCCGACCGACCGACGACCCAAGCCTGCTCGACTTCGCCGGGCCGTTGATGCAGTGGCACAACCACGGCAACCTCTGCTGGGCAATCGGGCCCGACGGTAAGCCCCGAGTCGTCGGCATCACCGACGCCAACGGCAATTGCGCCAACGGGGTCAACACCGGTGGCCAGAACCCGATGGTGCACGTGTGGATCACTCCCCACCCGTGCGGTGTGTTCGCCGCGCTCGAAGGCGTGGGTGCCGGCCAGGCAGCGGTTCCGGATTCACAACGCATCGATCTGTGCAACCAAACGCACACGCATCCGGCAGCGGCGGTGCCCACCAAACCGTTCGACCCCACGCGGCCGATCGACCTCGGTGGTGTCGCCGGCGTGACGCCCGAGCAGCAGGCCGCAGCGGAGAACCTTGTCTCTCTCAACGTCGTCCGCCTGGCACAGTGGTCCGACTACAAGGTCGCCGAAGCCGCCGGGTTCCACAGCATCGGCGACGGCGGCACGGGATTCGAGCACTTCATCAAGTGGGATTCGATCAACGACGACGTCACGCTCGATCCCGACCATCCCGAGAGCCTCGTCTACTCGCCGCAGCCTGATGGCTCGAAGAAGCTCGTCAGCGCGATGTACTTCCTGCCCGACAACGTCGCCCTGAAAGATGTGCCCGACATCGGTGGCGCGCTGATGCAATGGCACATCCACGACAACCTGTGCTTCACCGCCGATCCCGTCGCACC
>DATAJN010000165.1:0-2786 GCA_036262105.1 Ilumatobacteraceae bacterium | reverse complement strand
GGTACAGAACGCTCACGCAGAACAACGGGCGTCGACATCGCGGCAACCCGAGTAGAACGAGCATCTGGCGCCCTTCAGAGCTGGCGATTCGGGATCGAAAGCATGATCCCGACCTCAGTGGAGTGTTTGTCGCCGCTTGGTTTCAGGTGGTGGTCGCGACGAGTCGTTCGAATCGTTCGGCTGGAGTCTCCCACTCGAGGGTCATGCGTGGGCGTCGGTTGAGTTTGCGGGCGATGAGGTCGAGGTCGTCTTGGGTGTGCACAGAGAGGTCGGTGCCTTTGGGGAGGAATTGTCGCACGAGGCCGTTCCAGTTCTCGTTGCTGCCACGTTGCCAGGGCGCGTGCGGGTCACAGAAGTACACCGGGATTCCGGTCTCCACGCTGAAGCGTGCGTGATCGGCGAGCTCGGTGCCTTGATCCCAGGTGAGTGACCGGGCCAGGTGTGCGGGCAGGGTGGTGATGTGTGCAGCGATTCGGTCGGCGACATGCACGGCGTTTTTGCTGTCGATCTTAATCAACATCCCGAACCGGGTCGATCGCTCCACCAGTGTCGCGACCGCTGAGCGGACTCCTTTGCCGATGATCAGGTCACCTTCCCAGTGCCCGGGGATCGCCCGGTCATCGGCTTCGGCTGGTCGTTCGGAGATGTTGATCATTCCGGTGATCCCCGAACCACCCCGGGTAGCGCGTCCGTGCGGGTAACGCTGCACACGCCCGGACCGCAAGCACGCTGCGAGTTGTTTGCGCAGCTCCGGTTTGGACTGCACGAATATCGCTTGGTAGATCGCTTCATGGGACACCCACCACTGTGGCTGATCTGGATGCTCTTTGCGGAGACGCTTGGCGATCTGTTGTGGGGACCAGTGCTCAGTCCGCAACCAGTGCTGCACCAGCGCCCACACGTGCGGACGCTCGATCGTCCAGCCCGGTTTGGGTCGACGCCCCCGTTCGGCAGCAGCGTTGTCGGCGCGCACTGCCCGGTAACGGGCCCGGCCCCCGTTGGCGGCGATCTCGCGCCACACCGTTGATCGATGACACCCGATCCGGCGCGCGATCGCTGAGTCGCGCTCACCGGCGGCGACACCGACCCGGATCTCTTCACGCTGCTCCAACTGCAAGCTGTTCGGGCGTCGCGTTCGTTGTCTCAACACCAACACATCGTTGTTCGCCAGATACCGCAACAACGTCGAATACCCAATCCCAGCTCCAGCAGCAGCCTGCCGCTGCGTCGCGCCGGCCAACATCAACCGGCCCGCCTCCTGCAACAACACAAACGCCAACCGACGATCAACCATCACCAACCCCCAAACTCAGGGACTGTCGCGATCACCCATTGACATCATCCACCTCGAGACACTCCGCAGCTCACAATTCCTGGGTGTGAACTGGTTGTACGGTAACAATCGTCGTATTGTGCGCCCTGACCTGGCACATTACGATCTCGGCCATGCCGAACATCGTGCGCGCCGCGCTACTCCAAACCGACTGGGCCGGGACGAAGGAGGCGATGATCGACAAGCACGAACAGGCCGCGCACGACGCCAAGGCCGAGGGTGCTCAGGTGCTCTGCTTCCAGGAGCTGTTCTACGGCCCATACTTCTGCCAGGTTCAAGACACGCAGTACTACAGCTACACCGAGCTGATCCCCGATGGGCCGACGACGCAACGCTTCTCGAGCATCGCCAAGGAGCTCGGCATGGTGATGGTGCTACCCATGTACGAACACGAGCAGGCCGGGATGTACTACAACACCGCTGCGGTGATCGACGCCGACGGCACGTACCTCGGCAAGTTCCGCAAGCAACACATCCCCCAGACCAAGGGGTTCTGGGAGAAGTTCTACTTCCGGCCCGGCAACGGCGGTTACCCGATCTTCGACACTGCGGTCGGCAAGGTCGGTGTGTACATCTGCTACGACCGGCACTTCCCGGAGGGCTGGCGGGCGCTCGGGCTCAATGGCGCCGAGATCGTGTTCAACCCGTCGGCCACGCATCGCGGTCTGAGCGAGTACATCTGGCGGATCGAGCAGCCCGCCGCCGCGGTGGCCAACATGTACTACGTGGGAGCGATCAACCGCGTGGGGATCGAACCACTCGGCGACGACGACTTCTACGGCCAGAGCTACTTCGTCGATCCGGAGGGCAAGTTCGTCGGTGATGTCGGCGACGCATACAAGCCGGAGTTGATAGTTCGCGATCTCGATCTCGACAAGATCAAGCTGGTCCGCGATCGTTGGGCGTTCTACCGCGATCGCCGTCCAGATGCGTACGACGAGCTGGTCGAGCGGTAGGAGCCACGAATGTCCACGACATTGATCAAGAACGGCCGGGTCATCTCGACCACAGGTGTCATCGCCCAAGACGTACTGATCACCGACGAGACGGTCACCGCACTCGGTAGCCCTGGCTACTTCGCGGGTATCGAGGGCGACGCCCGGGTGATCGACGCCGCCGGCAAGTACGTCATCCCCGGCGGCATCGACGTGCACACCCACATGCAGATGCCCTTCGGCGGCACCACCGCCAGCGACACGTTCGAGACCGGCACCCGCGCTGCTGCGTGGGGCGGTGTCACCACGATCGTCGACATGGCGGTGCAGAACACGGGCGGCGACGTACACACCGCCCTGGCCGACTGGCATCGCAAGGCGGAGGGCGAGTGCGCCATCGACTACGCGTTCCACCAGATCATCGGCGGCGTCGATGAGGAGTCCTTGAAGGGCATGAAGTACCTCGTCGACCACGAGGGCGTCACCAGCTTCAAGTTGTTCATGGCCTACCCGGGCGT
>DATAJN010000164.1:0-2452 GCA_036262105.1 Ilumatobacteraceae bacterium | reverse complement strand
TCTGTGGCCTTGTCGTCGCGCTCGGCGAGGTAGTCGTTGCCGCGGTGAGCCCACAACCAGCGACGGACCTCGACCGTTTCGTAGCCGTCGACGACGAACGCGTCTCGCTCGGCATAGCCCTGCGCGTCGGCCAGCGAGTCGAATCGGGCGAGGATCATCCCTCCCGTGCCGTCCTCGAGGGGACCGGCGGCGATGAGACGACCCTGTCCATCCAGGTTCGTCAAACCTTGGACGTGACGACGGATGGTGTCGTCGCTGAACGGCCGATCGTGACGTCTGCGGAAGCGGATCTCGAACTCCATCTCCCATTCCTACCGCAGCGAGACCGCCACCCCGCCAGTAGCGGCGCTCGGGCCGGAGTAGCGCGGGGTGCCCGCCGGCGTCGCCGCAATACCGCGCTGCGACGCCGGGCGTTGGTGATACATCTGGCGCGTGCCCGCCCGAAGGAACGTGTTCCGCAACC
This sequence comes from Ilumatobacteraceae bacterium, assembly GCA_036262105.1. GTDB lineage: Bacteria > Actinomycetota > Acidimicrobiia > Acidimicrobiales > Ilumatobacteraceae > JAENVT01. Next base: position 1,989 of record DATAJN010000164.1, on the reverse strand, counting down.
GAGCAGCATCATCGGTGCGAAGGACAGGTGCAGGTCGTCCACGAGGCCTCTTGGATCGCTTGGCCGATGACGTTGCCACCGCCCATGATCACGACGCGACCATCGATTGCGGATCTGAGCATGTCGACACGATGAGCGTCTCTGTGTGCATGCCAGGGATTTCGGCGATGTCTGGGTTGCTCAGGTGATGCAGTAGTCGGGCGCGAGATGGCGTGCATCGGCCTGTGCTGCGCGGGCTGCGGGGACGCATGGGACAGTGAGTTCATGCCGGGCAATGCGTTGGCGCCACGTGTCGATGGTAGGGCGAAGGTCTTCGATGAAACCGCCGGTGTAGGTGATGTCGGTGCCGTGGTTGGCCGCGTTGAACACTTCGACATCAGGTAGAACCTCGCCTTCCGCGAATTGGGTGACGATGTCGTGGACGCCGACGTCGGTCCGTTTCACGACGGAAGTGAGGATGTGGGGCCTCCATATGACGGCGTCGACGTTGGCCGGGTTCTCTGCGACGGTGTCGTATTGGTCCGAGTCGACGCCGATGGCCCATCGTTTGGCGGCGCTCGATGCCGATGAATCCGCGGCGGCGGCGAACACTCCGAGCCCGGCGTCACCCGCTGCGGCGAAGATGATGTCGGCACCTGCGTTGAATGCGCTGGTGGCGACGGCGTTGGCTCCGGCCAGATCGTTGAATCCATTCCGGGTGCCGTCGCCCAGGTACTTGGTGAGGATGGTGACGTCGGGGTTGACGGCGCGGGCTCCGGCTTCGTAACCGGCGGCCCAGGGCCAGATGACGGGTGAGTCGGCTCCGCCGATAAACGCGATCGTGCCGGTGCGAGTCGTGGAGGCCGCGACGATGCCAGCGAGGAATGAGGCCTCGTTCACGGCGAAGACGAGGCGAGTGACATTTGGCAGCTGCGTTGGTTGATCGATGACCGCGTAGTGCACAGCTGGGAAGTCGCGGGCAACGGGATCTACCGCAGCGTCGAGCGCGGTCACCACGACGAGGCCGGACCCTTGCGTCGAGAGCGCACGGATCGCGTCGTCGGCCTGGATGCCGCCGGCCACGGCGGTCGTGCGAGAGGGCAGGCCTCGTTCGGATACCGCTCGCTCGAAGCCCTGCTCGATGACCTGGATCCAGGCGTACTGTCCCCGGTTGTGGACGAGCGCGACGCTCATCTGCTTCGAGCCGGTCGGCCGAACCACCACGAAGGTGATGATGCCGGCGAGTGCCAGGAAGGTGGCCACGAGCGCGACGAGACGTGAGCGGGCTCGTCGGGTCAGCTGGCGCTGTTCCCGCGTTCGTTCGGTCTCGGCGAGGAATTCGTTATGGCGGCGTTCGCGGCTGGCCTCGAGAAAGGCCCTTTCGCTGCTCGTGAGATGCACCATGTTGCCCAGCGGTGTGGCGTCGAGATCGGTGAGGCGCGAGCCGACCAGCAGATAGTCCGGGTCGCGGTCCGCGTGTTCCCAGTCGTCGGCTGCTGTTGTGAGCGACGCTAACCGACGCAGCGACGCGCGGTAACGCTCGATCCAATCCTTGAACCGGTCCCACTCGCGTAGCAAGGCCTCGTGGGCGACATCCACGGTGGCGTGCCCGGTCGCGGGATCACGGTCGAAAGTGAGTAGCCGGTGCCGACCGAACGAATCGAGCACCGCCGACAGCGCCACCACGTCGATATCGAGGTCGTTGAGCTCTGCTAACGGGACGCGCCGGCGCAGATCGGTCTTGCCGTGGACCGGGCGAACCAGGCGCAGGAACACCTGCACGGCGACGAGCTGTTCGGCTTCGTCGAGTTGCTGGAATACGGCGTCCGCTTGCCGGGAGAGCAACCCGGGAAGTCCGCCGAGCCCACGGTAGTCCCGGAGCGTCAGGCGGGCATCGGTGCGCCGCTCGAATAGCTCTGTCAGCGCGTATTGGACAAGCGGCAACGCACCCGCTTGCGTGGCAGTGTCCGCTACCAGCTCTGCCAGAAGATGGGGTTCAACGAGACAGTC
>DATAJN010000163.1:0-3120 GCA_036262105.1 Ilumatobacteraceae bacterium | reverse complement strand
GCGGCGACAAGCTCGGCGAGGGTACCGATCACGTGCACCGTGCCGGCACGTCGGCACGCCTCGTTGTCCCACGGCACGGCGGCATCGAGCGCGTAGTCGATCTTGAAAGCACCGGGGCCGTGGCGGAACCGACGCAACTGGCTTCGATACCGGGCAGGCAGCGCGTCGCCGGCGATCGATGCCAGTTGCGCCGGATTGGTGTCGAACAGTGCTGCGCGGTGCGGCGGGAGGTCTGCCATCGAGCGCACCATGACTCCCGTCTGCACCTCGCCGCCCAACTCGCCAAGCCGAGCCGCGAGTGCATCGGCAACTGCTTGCGAACCTCCTGCTGCCGCAGGCCATCCACCCGCGTGCGCTGCCGCGGCCAGCGTGAGTGCGAAGCCGGAGGTGAACGGTCGATTCAGGGGCAACATCGCATGTGCAGCGCAGCTACCGAACAGTGCCGCCGCCTCCTCGGTGTGGAATCGCCGGGCCAGCCACGTCGCCGGCTGCAGCGCGTGCATCCCGAACCGCGCCATCGCCACCGGATGGCGCGGCACCGACAGCAACGGACCGAGCAACTGCGAGACCACGAGCGGCCAGTCGTCGACGAGCGGTTGCAGCAATCGCGCCCAGGCCGGCCCGTCGGCGCCGAGTCCAGCCGCCGTCTCGTCGACCGCACGATAGAGCACTCCGGCCCGGCCGCCATCGAGCGGATGAGCCAACGGCACGTCCGGGTACCTCCATGCCAATCCGTACGCACCGAGCCTGTCGAGCGCCAGTGCTGGTGACGCCACTCCAAGAGCGTGAATCGCCGCGCACACATCGTGGACGAAGCCGGGCAGTGTCAACTCGGCCGAACGCGTGCCACCGCCGATCTCGCCTGCAGCCTCGAGCACCAACACGGAGCAGCCGGCCTCGGCGAGGCGTACTGCAGCGGCCAGCCCGTTGGGGCCCGACCCGACGATCACGGCGTCGTAGCGGTCGGAGGTCATGCGTTCGAGTCCACCACAGGCTGACCGAGCCAGATGGTGTCGCCCTCCCGTGCGGCATCGACGGAGATGTCCTCGCCACGACGCATCGCTCGTTCGATTGCCGCGACCTCGGCGTCGGTGCGGTCGGGATCGTGATGGAAGAGCAACACACGGCCGGCACCGCAGCGCCGCGCCAACGCCACCGCGTAGTCGGCAGCGGAGTGCCCGAAGTGGATGCGAAACGGCAGTTCGCTTGCGGTGTACTGCGCGTCGTGGATCAACAGGTCGACGCCGTCGCACAGGTCGATCGCCGCTTCGTGGTATGGCCCGAACCCGTCGGGCCCCGGCCCCAGCACACGTGCGGGGCCATGATCGGAGAGATAGGCGACACTGCTGCGTCCATCGCTGACCCGGTAGCCCAGCGTGCGGCCTCCCTTGTGGGGGATCTCGCGGGCGAGCACCGTGAATCCCTCGATGGAGTGAACGCCCTCATCGATCGAATCGAAGCTCCACGAGCCCTGCAGCTCGGGAGCGACCAGCGGAAAAGCGGGAGGCCCCATGAACCGTTCCAACAACTCGAGCGGTGGATGTCCCTGCTCGGGGATCAGCACACGCGTGACGGCATCAGGTCTGTCGGCGGCGCGGAAGAACGGTAGCCCTTGCGTGTGATCCCAGTGCAGGTGCCCGAGCAAGATCGTGCCGCGAAAAGGCTCGCCTCCGAGCAACACCGACACGGCACGCAGCCCGGTTCCGGCGTCGAGCACGAGCCGCGGGGTGGCCTCATCATCATGAGCCAGGGCGACGCACGAGGTGTTGCCGCCCACGCCGGTGAACTCGGCACCGACGGCGGGAGTCGAGCCGCGCACCCCACAGAGGTGAACACGCACTAGCCGCGCGCCTCCTCACGGCGGTGCCCACTGGCCAGTGCGGCCAGCTTGTCGTGATCGATTCGATCGACCGGCGCAACGGCGACCTTGCAGTCGGTGACAGCGCGCAACGTGGCCGTACGCGTGCCTCCTTCGAGCGCGGCTCGTTCGCCGAACACGGCGCCAGGACCCATCTCGGCGAGCTTCTCGCCATCGACCTCGACGACCAACACGCCGTTCAACAGGAGGTACAGATCGTCACTGGAAGAACCCTGCTCTACGAGCGTCTTGCCCTCCTTCACGCGCCGAATGTCGGGCTTCTTGTCACCGCGCATGATCGACTGCTGCAACTCGCGTTCGAGGAGGCTCTCGACCTCCGTGATGAGCGCCGGCGAGTCTTCGTCACCCCAAGGAGTGCGGCGGCCGAACGATTCCGACATCCACTTCTTGTACTCGGCCACGCTGCTCTTGGCAACCAGGTGACCGCCATCATCGAACAGCCAGTGCCGTGGGAAGCCGGATGCCCCGACCATCGTCCCCTCATGCGTTCCGTCGGCGTGAATCGTCAACTGCAGCGTGGTCCACACGATGGGCGCGTGATACTGGACGAAGGGAGGATGCTTCACGGCGCGCGGCATCGGCGCGCCGGTGCGGCCGCCGACCGCTTGGGTGAACGTCACCGATGAAGATTCGACGACCGGATCGTCGCACCGATCGGACAGTTTCACTGCCGGAATGGTGATCGAACCGACGCCAAAGCCGATGGTGGTGCCTCCGATCACCCCACCGCCGCAGTAGCCGTAATCCGCGATGTTGCCGGCGTCATCAACTTCAATGTACGCCCGGAGCTCGTTGGCGAAGCGGAACCGATCGGCATCACGCAGCTCCTCGATCGCACCGCGGGTGTCGCTGCCGAGCGAGTCGGGCGGAGGTGGGTCGTGATGGGCGAGCTTCATCCGCGTGGCCATCTTGCCCATGCCCTCCAGCAGATCCGAAGGGATCCACGACACGGTGGTGACGCTGCGTTCGATTCTCATCTTGTCCTCCTTGTGGAGATGGTTCGTGATCGCATCATGCACCTCGATCGGCGCCATGCCCAGGGCACAGACTGGCCTTTCGGAGGTGTAGCTGGCATCCCTCCCGCGACACAGGCTTGCGCCCTCGCACCATGAGCCCGATCTGGGGAAGAATCTCCGCATGGGAGCAATCACGGTGTTCGTCGCCGACGACAGCGTCTTCATCCGTGAAGGGGTCAAGGCGATGCTCTCGCGCCAGAGCGACCTCGAGATCGTCGGCGAGGC
>DATAJN010000162.1:0-5523 GCA_036262105.1 Ilumatobacteraceae bacterium | reverse complement strand
GGTCACCCGTTCTACGGCGGCACCTACTTCCCGAAGCCGAACTTCCTGAGCCTGATGGAAGCAATCGACGACGTCTGGATCAACCGTCCCGACGATGTTCGCCAGAACGTCGAGGCGCTGACAAGTGCGATCGGCCGCACGGCTGAGATCCGGCCGGCATCCGATCTTCCTGGTGTACCCGCGCTGAACCAGGCGCTGACGCAGCTCGCCGGCTCGTTCGACCCCACATGGGGCGGCTTCGGGCCAGCTCCGAAGTTCCCGTCGACGATGAGCCTCGATCTGCTGTTGCGCGCTTACGTGCGACTGCCACAAGACGATGCCCGAACGATCGTCACGACATCGCTCGACGCCATGGCCAGCGGCGGGATCTATGACCACATCGGCGGGGGCTTCGCCCGCTACTCGGTCGACGACCAGTGGCTCGTGCCGCACTTCGAGAAGATGCTCTACGACCAGGCGCTGTTGATCCGCGTCTACCTGCACGCCTACCTCGTGCTCGGCGAACCGCGCTGGAAGCAGGTCGTTGAGGAGACCATCGAGTACGTGTTGCGCGATCTGCGGCATCCCTCGGGCGGTTTCTTCTCGGCCGAGGATGCCGATTCGCCCGACGAGCACGGCCACGGGCACGAGGGCCTGTTCCACACCTGGACGGTCGACGAGGTCAACGATGTGCTCGGCGCCGATGCAGGCCCGGCGCTCGACTGGTACGAGTTCAGTGATGCGGGCAACTTCGAGGGGCGGACGATTCCAGCACGCCTGAACCACCGCGGTGAGTTGCTACGTCCTGCGGAGATCGAATCGGCACGGCAGCGGCTGTTCGTCGCCCGAGCATCACGCCGCCGTCCGGGACTCGACGACAAGGTCATCACCGAATGGAACGGTCTGATGCTCGCCTCACTCGCCGAGGCTGCTGCGGCACTCGACAGATCCGACTGGCTCGGGGCAGCACTCGCCAATGGCCGGTTCCTGGTCGACAACCTGCGCGATGACGATGACCGTTGGCACCGTTCGTGGCACGCCGACGGGCAACCACCGGCGCGACATGCAGCGCTCGCAGCCGACCACGCCACACTGGTCGATGGGTTCACGCGACTCGCCGAGGCGACCGGTGACGGCGCGTGGATCGATCACGCGCGACGTGTCACCGACACGATGCTCGATCACTTCTGGGACGTCGACAACGGCGGTCTGTTCTCCACGGCCGACGATGCCGAGCAACTCGTCGCCCGGCAGAAGGACCTGACGGACAATGCCATGCCATCCGCCAACTCGACCGCCGCCGTTGCACTGCTGCGACTTGGCGCGCTCACCGGCGAGGCGCGCTACTCGAACCACGCCGAACAGATCCTGCGGTTGCTCGGGCAGGTCATGCCTCAGGCCCCCTCGGCCTTTTCCAACGCCTTCGCCGCCGTCGACATGGTCGACCGTGGGATGACCGAGATCGCGATCGTCGGTGAGCGTCCCGATCTCGTCCGTGCCGTGCGTGCCCGTTGGCTGCCGAACGCTGTGCTGGCCTGGGGCCAGCCCTATGACTCGCCACTGTGGGAGCTGCGATCCGATGGCTTCGCCTACGTCTGTCAGCACTACGTCTGCCAGATCCCCACCGATTCGGTCGAGGGCCTGATCGCCCAACTCACCACCTGACTCCCTCCCCCAACGATCTGGGCGCCATACGCGTCTCACAGGTCCAGCTCAGCGAAAAGTCTGGCACCCAGATCTAGTCGACCGGCGGAACCTGCGGTTTCATCGGCCGGACCATAGTCACCAACGATTGTGGTGAACGACCTCGATGGCCGGTCGCCGCGGGCGGGTGGTGGCCGACCCGCTCGGCCGGTCGGTGTCGGCGCGATGGCCGAGAGCGACCACGCCGACCGACAACATGCTCGGCGGTACACCGAGGTCGGCGAACAGCACATCGGCGTTGCGAAAGATGCCGAAGTACAGCGCGCCGAGTCGCTGCGCTTCGGCGAGCAGCAGCAGGTTCTGCACGGCCATTGCCGTGTCGGTCAGCCAGAACGGCACCGGCCAGTTGGCGGCCTCAGCAAGCCCGTGGGCGATCTTGTCGGCCTCGGCGTAACGGGACGTGTATGCATCCGGATCGGCGACGGGAAGGATGATCACCGGTGCGTGCAAGACACCCTCTTGCGTTGCCGCGAACCACGCCTCGGCGTCGGTGGTCTTCCAGAACTCGGCTACCGCATCACCGGTGAGGACGATGAAGTGCACGCCCTGGCTGTAACCGGCCGACGGCGCCCGTCGAGCCGTGTCGACCAGGTCGGCGACCACCTGGGGATCGAGCGGTTCTGTGCTGAAGTCGCGAGTCATCCGCCGGCGGCGGATGACCGCCTCGACGGTCGCGAGGTCGTGGGTCAGCGTGCGCCCAGCTTGAGCAGATCCTCGGCCATCACCCAACCGTGCACCACCAGCGAGCCGCCCTTCTTCGGGTTGACCGTGGCGAACAGCGCGGCGAGCTCGGGCTTGATCTTGTCGGCCTTCAGCGTCTCGTGATCGAGGAACCCGCTCTGGCCGTTGGACTTGACCACGAACGACTGCTCGTCGTACGTCGAGTCGACCCCGAAGCGCTTGGCGAGCCGGCGCCCCCAGGCACGCTCTTCACCGACCGCACGGTGGCCCGGGCGGGGGATCAATTCGGCGACCTGCTTGAACGCATCGAGCGCGTCGACCACCACGAACCGCGACCCAATGACGACATCTTCGTCGGGGAAGGCCATCAACGCTCGATGAAAAGCCTCCCCCATCAGGCCTTTCAGCACCTGATCACGCTTGCCGGTGCGCTTGACGCTCATCAGACCGACGAGCACACACGGCGTTCCGCCGATGCGCTCGAGCGTCGAGAACGTGCAGCCGTGCAGCTTTTCGTCGACGCGTGCCGTGGTGCACAGCACCCAATCTTCTTTGGCTTTCGACAGGACACCGATGTCGAACGCTCCCCCCATAGACGCCATTTCGTCGAGATCAGCGTCGGTGAGCGCTGCACAGTCCCTGGTTTCCACCTGGATTGGCATGCTGTAGAGCTCCCCATGTCGTCGTGCGAGGTCTCCATTGTGCCAGAAAATCGGCGATTTCGAAAAGACGGACGATTATTACAGCATTACGGCGTCGTGGCCGAGCAACATCCGCAGCTCGCCGACTGCCCGATCGAGGTCGACGCAGAACTCGTCGGCAAGGCGCAAGATCTTGCCGTGGCCGATGTGGAGGAACACCGGTGATGCGCCCGGGTGATCGCGCAGGATCTTGCGAATCTGATGGATCTTCAACTCGTTCAGTGATGTCGATGGCACCATCAGCCGGAGCGAGGCCGAATTCGTGTCGAGCCCCTCGACGATGTTGACGTCCATCGCCATGAACCCGACGCGGGCCTCGTCGCGCTTGTCGATTCGGCCCTTGACCGTCACGATCGCGTCGTCGACCAGCTTGTGACCGAGCTCCATCAAGGCCCGCGGGAACACCGTGACCTCGATCGAGCTATCGAGATCTTCGAGGACGAACACGGCCATCTGGTCGCCCTTCTTGGTGAACTTGCGCGCCAAGTTGGTGATGACCCCACCGAGCACGAGCACTGCCCCATCGTCGCGCTCCGGCGCCTCGGCAAGCCCGCAGTCGACCTTGCGACGCAGTGCCGCTTCGACCCCGAGCAACGGGTGATCCGAAACGTAGAGCCCGAGCATCTCTTTCTCGAACCGCAGCCGGTCGCTCTTGTCGAACTCGTGGGTGGGGATGGCGACTCGCTCGTCGAAACCCTCGACACGATCACCACCGAGATCCCCGAACAAGCTCATCACACCCTGGTCGCGCTCCCTGCGACGTACGAGCGTGGCGTCGATGATCTGCTCGAAGACCATCAACAGCCCCCGGCGGGGATGACCGAGCGAGTCGAACGAGCCCGCCTTGATCAACGACTCGACCGTTCGCTTGTTCAGCACCGGCTCGGGGACGCGCTCGGCGAAGTCGTGGAACGACTCGAACACACCGTTGGCGAGGCGTTCGTCGAGCAGCAGTTCGACCAACCCCTCACCCACGTTTCGAATGGCTGAAAGACCGAATGTGATGGCACCAGGTGACCCGGCAGGTAGGCCGTCGGCTTCTCGAACCTCGTCGGCGGCGACTGCGGCGAAGTCCTTCACCGAACGGTTGACGTCGGGTGTCAACACCTTGATGCCGGCGCTGCGCGCGTCGGACAGGTAGACCGCCGCTCTGTCGAGGTTGCTCTTGACGCTGCTCAACAAGCAGGCGAAGTACTCGACCGGATAGTGGGCCTTGAGGTAGGCGGTCTGATAGGCGACGAGGCCATAGCCGAACGCGTGGCTCTTGTTGAACGCGTAGTCGGCGAACGGCTCGATGATGTCGAACAACTGGTTGCCGAGATGCGAGCCGTACCCGGTGGCCTCGGCCCCGGCGATGAACTTCTGGCGCTCCTTGGCGATGAGCTCGCGGTCTTTCTTGCCGCAGGCCTTCCTGAGGTTGTCGGCATCGGCCAGCGAGTAGCCGGCGAACTTCTGGGCGACGCGCATCATGCTCTCTTGATAGATCATGAGCGAGTAGGTGTCTTTCAACAGCTCACTGACCTCTGGGTGCAGTTCCTTGCGCGGCTTGCGCTCGTTCTTGTAGTCGGCGTAGTCGTTGTGCATGTTGGCCGCCATGGGCCCCGGTCGGTACAGCGCCACGAGCGCCGATACATCATCGAACGACGTAGGTAACAACGAACGGATCAAGGCCCGCATCGGTGGCGACTCCAGTTGGAACACACCCATGGTGTCGCCACGACCGAGAAGCTCGAAGACGCGCGGATCGTCGAGCGGTGCGGCATCGATGTCGAAGGTGGGATCCTTCATGGCCCGGACCATCTCGACGGTGTCGGTGATCACGTCGAGGTTGCGCAGGCCGAGGAAGTCCATCTTCAACAGCCCGAGCTCTTCGACCCCGTGCATCTCGTATTGAGTGACGACCGGCGCATCCTCCGGTTTGCCACCTGCCTCGGGCTTGCGCTGGATCGGCAGGTACGCAGTGAGCGGCTCTTTGGTGATCACCACTGCGGCGGCGTGGATGCCATCGCTGCGCTTGAGCCCTTCCAGACCTTTGGCGACGTCGACCACACGTTTGACGTCGGGATCGGCGTCGCACATGGCCCGCAGTTCGCTCGCCGCTTTGTAACCATCGGCGTACTTGGGGATCAACTCGAAGCAGTACTTCAACGGCGTGTCGCGACCCATCACCAGCGGCGGCATCGCCTTGGCGATCTTGTCGCCGACGCCGTACGGGTATCCCAGGACACGCGCTGCGTCGCGCACTGCGTTGCGGGCCTTGATCGTGCCAAACGTGATGATCTGGGCGACATGATCGCGGCCGTACTTCTCGGCGGCATAGCGGATCATCTCGTCGCGGTAGCGCGAGTCGAAGTCCATGTCGATGTCGGGCATCGAGATTCGGCTCGGGTTGAGGAATCGCTCGAACAGCAAGTCGTAACGAATCGGATCGAGGTCGGTGATTCGCAGGCTGTAGGCG
>DATAJN010000161.1:0-2394 GCA_036262105.1 Ilumatobacteraceae bacterium | reverse complement strand
GGGATCCGCAGACGATGCTGTGGTTGGAGAACCGTCTCGACGCCCAAGTACAAGCCCTGTTCCACGAGAGCCAACCCGACGACTGCCCCACCGATCTGTTGGAGAAACAGTCCTACCTACGCGCCCTCGCCCTGAAAGCGTTGTTGGATGGTGGCGGGGTGCGGCTCGGGCGACCGGAGATCGTCGTCGTCGTCGATCACACTCAACCACAACCCGACGGGCGACCAACGGTTGATTGGGGCCTACCGGTCGAGCTACCCAAACGAGTCCTCGCCGACCTGGCACGCACCGCGAAGACGTACACCGTCGTGGTGCGCAACGGGGTGATCATCGACGCCCCAGGAGAATTGAATCTCGGTCGCAGCACCCGGCTGGCCAACCGCGCTCAACGTCGCGCCCTCGGGGCGATCTACGCAACGTGTGCGATCCCCGGCTGTTGCGTGCGCTACAGCCGCACCAAGTTGCACCACGTCATCTGGTGGGAAACCGGCGGCTTGACCGATGTCGACAACCTGCTACCGGTTTGCGAACAGCACCACCACAAGATCCACAACGACGGCTGGCTACTGCGACTCGAACCCAACCGAACCCTCACCATCACCCTCCCCGACGGCACCATCATGACCACCGGCCCACCCAAGCGAAACGCCGCGTAGAGGTTCACCGATGATGAAGACCGAGACGGGCGAAGCTGACGCGCTCGCCTCCGCGGTGTCAGCGCAGGCGGCGACGGAGTTCGACGTACACCTCGTTGCCGGTGACGGCGATGACCTCGTCGGCGAGCGAGTCGATCACTGCCTGCTCGCCGATGTAAGCGTCGGGGCCTTCCGTGCAACACCAGTGCATCGACTTGCCCTCGTCGCCCCAGTCGCGGCGCTCCCAGCCGCGAACCGTGGCGAGCTCCGATCCGTCGGTTCGCAGCTCCCAGTCGACCTTGATGGGGAGCTGCCAGCACACCGAGGGCTTCCACGCGATGGGAGACTCGCCGGCCTGCAGCGCGGCGAGGTGCAGCGCGCATCCTTCGCCCCCTGAAAAGCCGGGTCGATTGAGGAAGATGCACGCTCCGTCGACGATCTTGGTGTTCGTCCGTGAGCTGTCGCTGAAGACGTCGTCGGCGTCGATGGCCGACTGGTGTTGAAAGCGATCGGGGTCGAGCGTGGCGGCGAGCGCCGAGATCGTCATCGCTTCGTCGGGGTCGGCCAGCTCGGCACCGATGGAACAGCAACCCTGGTTGAGATCCTCGGCCGGCTCGTCGAGGATGCCCTTGCAACCTCTTCCCCAGATGCACGTCCAGTTGGATGTGAGGAACGTGCGATCGAATCGCCACGTGACCTCGCCGTCGACGATCTCCTCCAGACAGTTTTCGACGCCGTCGACGCCGCTCACGCGAGCAGGCGCAGTCTGCTCTCGAAATCCTCGTGGTTGAGATAGGCGCCACACAGCGTGCGCTTGCCCGTGTATGCGTACCGGCCGTGGAGCACGCGCCAGTTGTCGAACAACAGGGCCTCACCTGGGCGAAGCACGTGTCGCCACTGCATCGACTCGCTGTTGGCGAGCTGATCGAAGGTACGTAGCGCGGCGTACAGCAGCGCCATCTCGTCGCGTGGAAGCAGGAACGGAGCTCGGTCGGAGTTGTTGTAGGAGACCTGCACCAGTGCGCCGGCATGATCGTGCCGGAACACCGGTCGAGCCGACATCAGGTGCGCACCATCGCCGATGTACTGGCCAGGTATGGCAACCGTCGACAACACGTCGAACACCTCCGGCTCCGTCTCCCGAAGGACATCGGCGATCTTGAACCCGTCGACCAAGGTGGAGTCGCCCCCGGTGCCCTCGAAGTACAGGCAGTGCAGCATCTGCAAACCCGGCGCGTCATGGCTGTACGTGCCGTCGGTGTGCGCTGCGAGGTGCACGTTGGTGTACGCCAGGTCGGCCTTCGACAGATCGGCGGTGAACTCCCAGAACCCACCGAAGATGGTCTCGCGCACGTACCCCACGCGGCGGATCAAGGCGTCGGTGGCCTCGGTGCTCGCCGGCGTGCCGGTGACGATCGCAAATCCATACGTCGCGACCAGGGTGAGCCACTGCCGCACACCGTCGTCGCCGGCCATCACCGAGTCGTACGAGACTCGAAGTGGCAGTTCGGCGACCGCGGCCGCATCCCAGAGCACCGGCTGCGGCATGGTGGCGATGTGCGCAGTTCGGGGCAGGCAGAAACGGCGAAGGAAAGCGATGGGAACCTCCGACATGTAGGAGCCACCCTCCCAGGTGAGGCGGGCAACGTCGTTGTCGGCGACCGCTGCAGTAGCCCGCAGATCGGCCGGCAACGACGCGGTGTCGAGCTGGCGCTGTTGGGTGACGGGGTGCATCGTGGCCTCGTCGTGCGCATGGTCG
>DATAJN010000160.1:0-4430 GCA_036262105.1 Ilumatobacteraceae bacterium | reverse complement strand
GTGCTGCTGTCGTTGGTCAGCCGGCTGCGCGCCGACGATCGCGGCCGTGAGCTGCTCTACGAAGCGGTCGACGATCCGGAGGTCTTCGCCGCGCTGGTGAAGGCCGGGATCGTGAAGCCGAGCCTGGCCATGCGCGCCGTGCAAGTCCTCGACGGTGTCCGCCCGTACCTCACAAGCCACGGCGGAGATGTCGAGCTGGTGCGCATCGACCAGGGCGTCGCGTTTGTGCGCCTGCTCGGCGCTTGTCAGTCGTGCGGCTCGGCCACGCAGACGCTGCGCGACTCCGTCGCCGAGGCGTTGCTCGAGAACCTGCCGGAGATCACCGGCGTCGAGGAAGTGGCACCCGACTCGGCGCCCACCACGGTCTTCATCCCGCTGTCATCGTTCGGGCGGAAGGGCAGTCAGTGACGTGACCGTCGGTGCGCCGGTGACGGAGCCGCTCCGGTGGCTCGGTGGCAGCAGCCCGTTCGGGCTGGTGCTCCCCGACGCGGCGCCGACACCGTCGACGATGTACGCCCCGCGTGGGGTGTGTCTCACCGACTCGGCCGTCATCGCCGCGGACACCGGCAACCACCGGCTGCTCATCTGGCAATCGAGCCTTCCCGAGGCCGATCACCACGACGCCGACGTGGTGGTGGGTCATTCGAACATGACCACCGAGGGTCCCGGCCTGTTCTTCCTCCCCACCGGCGTGATCGTCGCCGACGGCCGCCTGCTGGTGGCCGACGCGTGGCACCACCGCATCCTTGTCTGGGACTCGGTGCCTACGGCAAGCGGCACGATGCCGTCGCTGGTGCTCGGCCAACCCGATCTCGCGGGAGTCAGCGAGGGGTGCGGGCCCCAGCAGTTCTACTGGCCCTTCGGCATCGCGATGATCGACGGTGCGTTCTGGGTGGCCGATACGGGCAACCGGCGGGTGCTTGGTTGGCTCGACGGCCTGCCGGAACCTGGCCAAGGAGCCGATGTGGTGCTCGGCCAAGCCGACCTCGTGTCGCGCGGCGAGAACCGTGACGGCCCGGTGGCGGCGAACTCGTTGCGATGGCCGCACGCGGTGACTGCGGTGGACGACATCCTGTTCGTCGCCGACGCGGGCAACCATCGCGTGCTCGGGTGGCGCGGCGACCGCAGCAGCGAGCGCGGCGCCGACATCGTCATCGGGCAGCCGGGCTTCGACACGGCAGTCGAGTTTCCCTACCGGCCACAGGGCACCAGGGCGTTTCGCTTTCCCTACGCGATCACCGGCTCGCCCGCAGGTTCGCTGTTCATCGCCGACACCTCCAACAACCGGATCGCGATCGTCGGCGACGCCGCGGCGACCTTCGCGTCCGAGCCGGTGGGCGGATCGTTCGATCGCGTGCTGGGCCAGCGCGACACCGATGCCAACGGCGAGAACCGCTGGGACCGCGTGGAGCACGATTCGCTCTGCTGGCCCTACGGGCTCTCGTACCATCGCGGTCGGTTGGCGATCGCCGATTCGGGCAACAACCGGGTCACCGTCTGGAGTGTCGAGGCGTGATCGCCGCACCCGCGTCCGTTGAGCGCCGGCGCCTGGTCGTCACCGGTGTGGTGCAGGGTGTCGGCTTCCGCCCCTTCGTACATCGGTTGTCGGCGGAGCTCGGGCTCGCCGGGTTCGTGGGCAATGATGCCGGTGGCGTGTTCATCGAGGTCGAGGGCGATGTGGCCGTGCTCGAGGAGTTCGCCGATCGGCTCCGCCGCGACGCCCCGCCGTTGGCTCGCGTCGAGTCGGTGTCGCAGGCAGCAATGTCGCTCAGCGGAGCGGGCGGTTTCGTCATCGTCGAATCATCGCCGGGCGGCGGCGCACGCACACTGGTGCCGCCCGACGTCGCCACGTGCCACGAGTGCATGGCCGAGGTGTTCGACCCCGCAGACCGCCGGTTCCGGTACCCGTTCACGAATTGCACCAACTGCGGCCCGCGCTTCACCATCATCAGCGATCTGCCCTACGACCGGCCGGCCACCACGATGGCGGGCTTCGCGATGTGCCCGACCTGTCTCGCCGAGTACCACGACCCGGCGGACCGCCGCTACCACGCGCAACCCAACGCGTGCCCGGAGTGCGGGCCGCGCGTGCGCTTCGAGATGGGTGACGAGATCGTCGATGGCACCGACGCTGTGCTCGCGGCCGCGCACCACGCTTTTGCCGCCGCTGGCATCGTGGCGGTGAAGGGCATCGGTGGCTACCACCTCGCGTGCGACGCCGGCTCCGATTCGGCGCTGCGTTCGTTGCGCGAGCGCAAGGGTCGGTCCGACAAGCCGTTCGCCTTGATGGTGCCGAACATCGCCGCCGCCCGCGAGTTGGCGGAGATCAACGATGAGGAGGCTGCCGCGCTCGTGTCGCCGGCGCGGCCGATCGTGTTGCTGCGTCGCCGCCCCGGTGTGCCGGTGTCGGCGGCGGTGGCTCCCGGCAACCCCCTGCTGGGTGTGATGCTGCCGTACACACCGCTGCACCACCTGTTGTTCGCAGTCGTGCCCGGTACCGTCGCCGCTGCACCACGGGCGCTGGTGCTCACGTCCGGCAACCTCTCCAACGAGCCGATCTGTACCGACGACGCTGATGCACGCACTCGACTGGTAGACCTGGCCGATGCGTTCCTCACTCACGACCGGCCGATCCACGTGCCGTGCGACGATTCGGTGATCCGTGTCGTCGACGGCAACGTGCAACCCGTGCGCCGCTCGCGGGGATACACGCCGTTGCCGGTGGCGTTGCCCGTGCATGTCGCGCCCACGCTGGCCGTCGGCGGCGAACTGAAGAACACGTGCTGCATCGCGAGCGGCCGTCGCGCCTGGGTCAGCCAGCACATCGGCGACATGGAGAACCTGGAGACGTTGGGCGCGTTCGAGCGAACCGTCGACGGGTTCCAGCGGATGTACGCCGTGGAGCCGACCGTGATCGCGTCGGACCGACACCCCGGTTACCTCACGCGCCGATGGGCTGTGGAGCACCACGGCGATCGAACGTTGGTGGAGGTGCAACACCACCACGCGCACGTCGCCTCGGTGATGGCCGAGCACAGCCTGGACGGCACCTCGCCGGTGATCGGCATCGCCTTCGACGGCACTGGCTACGGCATCGGTGACGACGGTGCACCCGAGATCTGGGGAGGCGAGGTGCTCGTCGCCGACTACGCCGGCTTCGTTCGCGCCGGGCACCTGCGCCCGTTGCCGCTCCCGGGTGGCGATGGCGCGGTGCGCAACCCGTGCCGGATCGCGGTTGCGTACCTCACCGCGCTCGGGATCGCTGCCGACCCGTCGCTGCCGGCCTTCGCCGCCTGTGGTGACGTCGAGTTGGCGATCGTGCGCCGACAGGTGGAGCGCAACGTCGGTTGCGTGCCCAGCACGAGCATGGGCCGCCTGTTCGATGCTGTGGCATCGGTGCTGGGGGTTCGGCACCGCATCTCGTACGAGGCGCAGGCTGCCATCGAGTTGGAGGTGCTGGCCGAACGCGGCGCCGTCGACCCGTCGGCGTTGCCGTGGGCGTTCGGGCTCGACGCTGCCGGGGTCATCGACCCCGCCCCCGTACTGCAGGGCATCGTCGACGCCGTCACCGATGGCGGCGACCTCGCAAGTGCCGCACTCATCTTCCACCACGCGGTCGCTGCTGCCGTGCTGGCCGCGTCACGACAGGTCGCCGCCGAGCACGGCGCGATGCCGGTTGCGTTGACCGGCGGCGTGTTCCAGAACGCGCTGCTCACGCGGCTCACGAGGGCGGCGCTCGAAGCAG
This sequence comes from Ilumatobacteraceae bacterium, assembly GCA_036262105.1. GTDB lineage: Bacteria > Actinomycetota > Acidimicrobiia > Acidimicrobiales > Ilumatobacteraceae > JAENVT01. The sequence goes on along the minus strand of DATAJN010000160.1, from coordinate 685 downwards.
AAGGGTTCGAGGTGCTGACCCACCGCCTCGTCCCACCCAACGATGGTGGGTTGTCGCTCGGCCAGGCGGTCATCGCCGGCTACGGAAGGAGATAGTCATGTGCCTCGGTGTACCCGGCAAGGTGTTGGAGATCAGGTCCGAACAGGGAACGCGCATGGCTACCGTCGACTTCGGCGGGGTGACGAAGACCGTCTGCCTCGCCTACGTGCCCGAGGTGCAGAAAGGCGACTACACCATCGTCCACGCCGGCTTCGCCATCACCCAGCTCGACGAAGCGTCCGCGCTGGAAACGCTGCAGATGTTCACCGACCTGGGCCTTCTCGACGAACTCGGCGGGACCGAGGCCGCCGTCACGGGAGGACCTACGTGAAGTATCTCGACGAGTTCAACGATCCTGCCCTCGCCCGGTCGCTGTTCGAACAGATCGACGCGGCGGCGACCAAGCCGTGGGCGATCATGGAGGTCTGCGGCGGCCAGACGCACTCCATCATCCGCAATGGCATCGACCAGTTGCTCACCGATCAGGTGGAGCTGATCCACGGCCCCGGTTGCCCGGTGTGTGTCACCCCGCTGGAGATGATCGACCGTGCGCTTGCGATCGCCGCTCGACCGAACGTCTTGTTCACGTCGTTCGGCGACATGTTGCGCGTTCCCGGAAGCCGCGAAGACCTGTTCTCGGTGAAGG
>DATAJN010000159.1:0-3685 GCA_036262105.1 Ilumatobacteraceae bacterium | reverse complement strand
CCGCCAGGACCCGTGCCCGAGATCTGATCGACATCGATGTTGTGCTCGGCCACCAGGCGGCGCACCACCGGTGACAGTAGGCGGTTGTCGCTGATCTCCTCGACGACGCCGGAATTCGGCGCGGGCTCAGCACTTGGCGGAGCAACGGCGGCCAGCGCCTCGGCGGGCGCTCGTTCGGCCGCAACGGCGGGAGCGGGTTCAGCGGGAGCGGGTTCAGCGGGAGCGGGTTCAGCGGGAGCGGGTTCGGCTGCAGCGGCTGGTGCGGGTTCGGGTTCAGGCGGCGCAGGGGCGGTCGCGGGGGCGGCGGCCGCTGCACCGACGGCTTCGCCAACGATCGCAATCACGGTTCCCACCGGCACGGTGTCGCCCTCCTGGGCGCGGATCTCACTGAGGGTTCCGGCGATCGGCGAGGGCACCTCCGTGTCGACCTTGTCGGTGCTGACCTCGAACAACGGCTCGTCAGCGGAGACCGTGTCGCCCACCTTCTTGAACCAACGGGTGATCGTGCCCTCCGTAACGGTCTCACCGAGCTGCGGCAACGTGACTTCGGCCATGGGTTGTTTCTCTCCTCGGATCAGACGTTCAGGGATCAGACGTTACGGAGATCAGACGTTCAATCGGATCAGGCGTTCAGGCTGCGGCCCGTCAGTGACAATACGGTCTCGCCGAACAGCTCGGTGAGGCTCGGGTGTGGCTGGATGAATTCGGCGACTTCGGCGACAGTTGCTTCCCAGTTGACGGCGAGGTAGCCGCCGCTCAACTGTTCGGTCACCCAGGGACCGACCATGTGCACGCCGAGGATCTGCCCAGCGCTTCCATCGGGCTGCTTCTTGGCGATCACCTTGACGAGGCCGTCGAGCTCGCCGAGGATCTGGGCCCGGCTGTTGGCCCGGAACTGGTGCTTGGCCACCACGACGTCGTGGCCTGCTTCGCGGGCCGCCTCTTCACTCGGGCCGGCGAACGCAACCTCGGGATGACAGTAGATCGCCCACGGCACACGGTCGTAGGCAATCGGATGCGGGTTCTCGCCGAGGATGTGCTTGACCACGAGAATCGCCTCGGCGTATCCGACGTGAGCGAGTTGTGGCGTGTTGATGATGTCGCCCAGCGCATACACACCCGGCTCGCCAGTTCTGCAGAACTCGTCGACCTCGATGAAGCCCCGATCGGTGACCTTCACTGCTGTTTCCGACAGGCCGAGCTTGTCGGCGAATGGACGCCGGCCGATGCTGACGACGACAGCATCGACCTCGAGATTGTCGACCTCACTGCCGTCGCCGACGAAATGCACAACGGTGCCGCCTGCTTCGGTCGGTGTGTGGCCGAGGATCTTGACACTCGTGCGGATGTCGATGTTCTGCTTCTTGAAGCTGCGCACGACGACATTGGCAACGTCGGAGTCGAGGCCGGGGAGGATCTTCGGCAGACCTTCGAGGATCGTCACCTGAGCGCCGAGGTCGGCGAAGGTGCTGGCGAACTCGCAACCGATCGCGCCCCCGCCGATCACCACGACGCGCCCCGGCACATGGTCGAGCATCAACACCTCGTCACTGGTCATCACCGGCCCCGCCGGCTCGAAGCCGGGAATCGTTCGCGGCACAGCGCCGGCGGCCAGCACCACGTTCTTGCCGCGGATGTTCGACGTGCCATCAGGGCCGGACACGGTGACCGTGTGGTCGGCCGCGAGGGTGCCGACGCCGTTGAAGATGGTGATCTTCTTCGACTTCATGAACCCGGTGAGGCTCTTGACGATTCCGTCGACGATCCTCTGCTTACGAGCCTGCGCAGTGGCGAAGTTGACGATCGGTGCGCTCGATTCGATTCCGAACTCCCCCGCGTTGGTGACATGACGGTTGACAGCGGCGGTCTCGAGGAACGCCTTTGCCGGAATGCACCCGCGATTGAGACAGGTTCCGCCGATGTCGGCCATCTCGACCAGAGCTGCGCTCAAGCCGGCGGAAGCGGCATACAACGCAGCGCCGTAACCGCCGGGGCCGCCGCCGATGATGACGAGATCGAATTCGGTTGCGGGCTCCATGTTGGCTCCGTGGGGTCGGTCAGTGGCCGTGGATGTGGCAGGACACGTGAACGGAATTTTCGGGGGCCACGGTAGCGCCTACTGGTCGTCGACGAGCACCCACCGCAGCTGTTCGTCGGCGCGGCGGAAGATCAGTTGCCGAGACGTGCCCGCCATCCCGGCCGTGGTGAACGTCAGCGAACAATCAACGATGTGGATGGTGATTCCCCCACAAGTCGCCGACGTGACGGCCGCCACTTTCCCAGGACCGACCAGGGTGAAGCCGTCGAGCCCCTTCGGATCAGCGGTGCCACCGACGCGCACCATCGCCACGAGACCACCATCACTCACCGACGATAACACGAGTTCCACGGTGACGTCGCCGGCCCTACCGGGTTCTCCAACGGTCAGCAGCTTCGCCGATTGCTGTTGCCCTCCGACCCGCAGCAATTGGATTCCGCCGGCGATGAGAATGGCCAGACCGCACCCGATCGCGAGGAGCAGAAGGGTCCTGGTCCGCATGGACTTGTCAGGCTAAAGGTGTTGGTTCAGTCCGCACCCATCGCTCAGGTGGCGCACTCGAAGACGCGATCGTTGTAGTCCGAGTCGCTGACGTTGTACCAGTTCTTGCCCTCCAGGCAATCGGGCCTCGACAACTCGTAGGGCAGCTCGAACTGGGAGACCGAGCCGTCGGTGACGTGCTGCTGGAAGCACGGCGCAGCGGCAGTGGCGAAGGCGATGAAATCGTCGTCGCTCATCGTGTAGACGTCGCCGCTGAAGTACTGCTCACCGACACCGCAATCGGCGAACCGGAAGTAGGGCGGTACGGAGGAAGGGTCGATCGATCCGTCGTCGAGGCCGGTAGCGATGCACGACGCGAACGCGGAGTAGCCGGACTCTTGGTAGCAGGCCTCGAACCCATCGGAGGTGGTGCCGTCACCACCGGCGCTGGTGGAGGTCTCGGTGGTTCCGCTGAAGATGCCTTCGGTCGACACCGAGTCGACAACCTTCTTGATTCCGTCGATGATGTCAGTGAGCTCGCCCTTGTCGAGTGCAGCCATCACGGTCAACATTGCGTCGAACTCGGTGCCGATCGGGCTGAGGTACCACTTGCCATCGACCTTCTGCACGGTGAGTCCGACGGGTTGCAGATCGCTGAAGGCATCGCGCACGGTCTTGATGAGCGCCTGGACATCTTCGTTGTCGTCGAGGCCGAGCGCGGAGATGGTCGAGTCGATCGAACTGCCGCCGGCACACGAATCGGTCTTGGTGTCGCCGACGTCGACCACCACGCAGCCACCCTTGCTCTCGACGGTGATGTCCTGGTCGTTGCCCGTGAAGTGCATCTTGAAGCCGTCGACCGAAACCGTGCGACGGTCGCCGGAGCCTGTGACCGTGAACTTCGTGTCGGAGAACGCGATGTTGGCATCGAGTTTGTCGAGGGAGCTCTGGGCATCGTCGATGAACATCGGCGCATACCGCTGCAACGCCTCGGTCTCGTTGGGGTTCAGCGCGGCGATCAAAGCCTCGAGGTCGAGGTCGTCGACTGCGTCGAAGATGGCTTGCACTGCGCCTTCGGGAGTGTCTGCACCGCGAGCGACGATGGGGTTCTCGGGAATGTCTTGCCCATCGGCGCGCACGCTTTCGGCAATCGAGTAGAACGCGCTG
>DATAJN010000158.1:0-6366 GCA_036262105.1 Ilumatobacteraceae bacterium | reverse complement strand
GCGTACGGCAACTGCACCCAGGCAATGCGTTCGTTGGCCGCCAGCACGACTTCGAGTTGGTCGGCGTGTCGCGGCTGCGTCCAGATCAGTGCTTCCGCTTCAGCCACTGGAACGATGTGACCGCCACCGGCGACGATCGCTCCTTTCAACCAATGCTGGCCACCTTCGGGATCCGGACCGATTGCGATTCGAGGAGCAACGCCACGAGACGTTTTCGACGGAGCCTGAGTACTTGGGGGCATGCACCGCGAGGCTAGCTCGCCCCATGAATTGCGTCGGCAAGTCTTTCGTCGGTTTCGACGGTCGATCTCACTGGAGGGACGTCGAGCAATCAGGCAGCGCTGCGCCGCGAGGCTTGCTGGCCCATCGCCCCGTAGATCTGGGTGCCACGTTTGCGCTTCTCGGCCAAGAGCACCGATATCGGGGCTTGGCACCCAGAAGCCATCGATGCTGCCGATTGCCCAGTGATATGGAGCGGGCTGGCAGCCGATCTCAGCCGCCGGCGAGCGTGGACGCGATCTGCGACGACGAGTCGCCCGACTTTCTCAGCACGGAGTAGACGAACCCCAAAGCCATCACCGTCACACCGAACAGCACCACGGCGGCGGCGCCGACGAAGGGCTTCGTGGTGCTCTTGGCAGTACCGATCACGTACACCGGGAACGTCGACGACCCGGCAGTCGATACGGAGTTGGCAATGATGGTGTTGTCGAGGCACAGGGTGAACGACAGCAGCCCGCCGGCAACCAGCGCGGCACTGATCAAGGGCAGTGTGATCTGGCGGAAGGCTCGCGCTGGTGGTGCGCCGAGATCGGCGGCCGCCTCTTCGAGCGACTCGTCGAGGCCGGCGAGGCGGGCCCGAACGATCAGGGTGACAAGCGCCGAGGTGTACAACGACTGACCCACCCACAGCCGCAAAATGCCGTTGTTGATCGGGCCAACCTTGTGGTTGAAGGGACCACCGACTCGGACGAACCACCCGAGCAGGGCGATGGCATCCATGATCTCTGGTGTGACCAGGATGAGGAACAGGACGAACATGAACGGCTTGCTCCATGCGCCCGTGCGTCGCGCCAGGGCGACGCCGGCCATACCGCCGAGTATCACTGCGATAGCGGTACCACCGATCGCCGCTGTGAACGAGTTGCGCAACGCGAGCCCGAGACCGCTCTCATTGAACAGATCGGTGTACCAGTTCGTGCGCACGCCATCGACGATGATCCCCAGGGCAACACCGAGTGGAATCGCCCAACGGCGAAGCAACTTGATTTGCGTGACCCGGGCGATCACCCAGACGACAAGGCAAATGACGATGAAGATGAGAATCGCGTTCCATGTCTTGTGGGCATTGAAGAGAAGCCCCCACCACTTGGTGGAGTAGTGATGCGCCCACACGATGAACGAGCCACCGCGATTGAACGAGTGACGAATCACGAGCAGGATCGGGATGAACAGGAACGTCAGCACGATCGTTGTCCAAATGGCCATGATGATCTTGGCACCGTCGCGCTGAGGGCGATTTGCGTTCGGCGTACCGACGGAGGTCACGGCAGTCACGTGGCCACCGCGATGTCGATGTGACGGCGGCGACGAAGGATCCACTGCAAGCCGAAGACGACGATGCTGCCGACGATGAGCACTAGGAGCACTGCACCGATCATGATCACCGCCATGGCCGAGCCGAGCGGCCAGTTCTGGGCCACGTGGAACTGGCTGTCGATCATGGCCCCGATCATGTTGCCCGACGTGCCGCCGAGCAGCGTCGCCGTGACGAAATCTCCACACATGGGGATGAACGTGAGTAGGACACCGGCGGCAACACCTGGACCCGCTAACGGCAAGGTCACCTGTACGAAGGTGCGCAGTCGATTGGCTCCGAGGTCCTTGCTCGCCTCGCGCATGTGATGATCGATGCGATCGAGCGCGACGAACAGTGGCAGAATCATGTACCCGAGGTAGTTGTAGACGATCGCGATCTGCACTGCCGCCTTCGTGTCGAGCACGTTGATCGGTCCACCGAGTATTCCCACGTGCTGCAGCCACTTGGACAGCTCACCGTTAGCAGCGAGCGGGATGCGCCACGCCAAGGTGCGGATCAGGAAGCTGGTGAAGCTGGGCACCACGATCAGCGCTAGCAGGATCCCCTTCCACTTCTCGGTCACCTTGAACACCAGGAAGTACGCCACCGGGAACCCGAAGACGAAGCACAGCGTCGTGGCGATGATCGAGACCTTCAGCGTCGACTTGAACACCGTGAAGAACGTCGGGTCGAACGCGTCGCGATAGTTCTGCAGGCCACGGTGAGCCATATCGACGGGAACACCGCTGGTCGACGAGGTGTCCTTGGTGCCGAACGAGTACCACACGATGAGCAGGATGGGTAGAACGAAGAAGAAGAAGTACCAGAGGATCGAGGGAACGGCGAGTGAGAACGAAGGCCCTCGCCACCTGCGCCGACGCGGCTGAGCCGGAGGAGCGGTCAACATGCCGAAGGCGGCCGGCGGCCGAGGACCACCGGCTAGCGACATGTCAACCTCCTTCCTGGACTTTGCATCGTCGCCAACTTCTGATCAAGCGCCGGCCGCGGCCTTGACCTTGTTCATGATGTCGACCAAACGATCCAGAGCGGGGGTGATCACCTGGGTGTGCATCGTTTTGACCTGCTCGTCCTTGAAGAAGATCATGTCGCCGTACTTCAGGTCGGGTTTGAGCTCGGTGAGCAGTTGACCCATGTTCTTCATGCCGGAGTTGTACCCGTGGTAGTCGAGATCCTTGATCGACACCTCGGGAATCAGGATCCAGTCGATCCAAGCGTGAGCTGCATCGGGGTTCGGTGCGCCAGCAGCGATGCAGTAGTTGTCCATCCACAGCTCGGTGTCCGGTGCACCAAGACCCCAAACCCAGTCATCGACGTTGCCGCCGGCGTCGGAGATCTTGGGATAGGCCGCCCGAGCGTCGCCGTTCCAGATCATCGACAAGGCGTAGGCGCCCTCGGCGATCTTGTCGGAGGGGTAGCTGTCGAACGCCTTGACGTGCGTGGCGAACTCGTCGACGAGGAACTTCTCGCACGCATCGAGATCCTCCTTCTTCTCGGTGTTCCAGTCGATGCCATTCGCCCAGAAGTACATGCCGGCCACGTTGACCGCTGTATCGAGCACCGAACAGTTCTTGCTGGCCTCGCCCTGACATGCGGCGATGAAGTCGCTCCAGGTCTTGATCTCGGTCTTGATCTTCGTCTTGTCGTAGAACCAACCTGTCGAGCCCCAGTCCTTGCAGACGCTGTAGTCGTTGGTCGTGTCCCACGCCTGAGCGAGGTACAACGGGTCGACGTTGACCATGTTGGGCAGCTTCGACTTGTCGAACTTCTGCAGCAGACCGTTCTGGATCATCTGCGGGATGTACGGGCCGGTCGGCACGACGATGTCGTACCCGCTGGTGCCCTTCGACGCCTGCAACTTGGTGATGAGGTCTTCGTTGCTCGTGAAGTAGCTGACCTGCATCTTGACGGCGAGGTCCTTCTCGGCGAGCGACCCGACGATGTCGGGATCGTTGTAGGCGCCCCAGGTGTACATGTTCAAGCTGCCCGACGACTTGGTGCTCACGCGGCTGTAGTCGCCGGGTGCCACACCGAGGCCGGTACCACTGTCACCCACACCACTGCCACTGCCACTGCCGGATGTACCAGTTGGGGCCGAGGTGCCACCGGTCGTTGCGCCAGAGGTGGCATCGCTCGACTTCTTGTCGTCGCCACAGGCGGCAGCAATGATCGCCAGACCCGCCGCCGCACCACCCATGCTGAAGAGCGCTCGCCGGGACAGCTTCTCGCGGAAGCTGTGGGGGGCGAGGATGTTGATGGGTTCTTGCTCGGATGACATGCGGGCTCCTTGGGAAGGGTCGTTTGCTCTAGATGGCTATTTCGGATGCGGGCTCGGCGAGCACCAGGCTCTCCTGGGCCGCCGAGAACTGATACACGTCGCCGGCCGACCACTGACACCACACCGGATCACCCGGGTGCAGGTTCGGTGCCTTTTGGCGGGGCAGCAACACGATCACCTCACGCACCGGCGTGCGCACGACGTATTGCAAGGTGTCGCCGAAGTGGGAGACGCCGGCCACCTCACCCGCCAGGATGTTCACGATCTCGCCCGGATCCGTGGCAAGGAGCGTGAAGCTCTCCGGCCGGACTGCTGACAGGGCTCGCTCACCTGAGTCGACGCGCTCCTCGGGACGATCGCAGACGAACAAGGTGCCGTCGTCGGCTCTCATACCATCGGTGCTCGCCGTACCCCGCCAGAAGTTGTTGCGACCGATGAATCCGGCGACGAACGCCGAGACCGGGCGTTCGTACACCGTTTCGGGATCGCCGAGCTGCTCGATGTGGCCTTCGAGCATGATGGCGATGCGATCGCTCATGCTCATGGCCTCTTCCTGATCGTGGGTGACGAATATGAACGTGATCCCGAGCTGGCTCTGCAACAGCTTCAACTCGATCTGCATCTCCTCGCGGAGCTTGCGGTCGAGCGCGCCGAGCGGCTCGTCGAGCAGCAACACGCTCGGGCGGTTCACGAGAGCCCGGGCCAGGGCGACGCGCTGTTGCTGACCGCCCGACATCTGCCGTGGGCGGCGCTCGGCGAGCTTGGTCATCTTCACCATGTCGAGTGCTTCGTTGACGCGGCTGGCCACCTCGGCCTTGGGTGTGCGCTTCTGTCGGAGGCCGTAGGCGACGTTCTCGGCGACAGTCATGTGCGGGAACAGGGCGTAGGCCTGGAACACCGTGTTGACGTCGCGTTTGTACGGCGGGATGCCCTGCACGTACTCACCGCTGATGCGGATGAACCCCTCGTCGGGTTGCTCGAAGCCGGCGAGCATGCGCAGAGTTGTGGTCTTGCCGCAGCCCGACGGGCCGAGCAACGACAGGAACTCGCCTGGGTGCACGGAGAGGTTGAGCCGATCGACCGCGACCATCGTGCCGAATCGCTTGGTGACGTCGGTGAGTTCGACCGCGCCGCGCTCCGACGCGCCACCGGATGGTGACACGGACATCTCAGTCACAAAGGATCCCCCATACTCTTCGAACTCCCACCATATTCCCCACGGAGGCACGCCGCGAACACCGACGAGGCGAGCCACGATGAGCCGACCTCGATGGGCGCTGCCACCCGCACACCGTTGCACGTTGGAGGCTCCGAAATCAAGGAAAGCGCATGTTTCCATCTCGTGCGCCACGGATTCCCTTGCGTGGACCGGTCGTAGACGCCAGTATCCGTAGCGATGGACCGATCCGGTACACAGCTCGACGACACCGATCGGGCGATCATCGAATGCCTGCAGGCTGACGGTCGAATCCCGTACACGCGGCTCGGCGCCGCGGTGGGGCTGTCGGAAGCTGCGGCGCGGCAGCGGGTGCAGCGAATGACCGATGCCGGCGTCATGCAAGTGGTCGCAGTCACCAACCCGATGTCACTCGGTCTACGGCGCATGGCGATGATCGGCGTGCACAGCGCCGGGCCCACCGACGACCTGGCCAAGTCGCTCCAGGCCATAGCCGATATCGACTACCTGGTCGTCACGGCCGGTTCGTTCGACTTCATGTGTGAGGTGGTCGTCGAAGACGACGGCACGCTGCTCGACCTCACCAACCGCATCCGCTCGGTACCAGGAGTGATCTCCACCGAGACCTTCATCTACCTGGACCTCGTCAAGCAGACCTTCGCCTGGGGCGCGCACTAGAAGCCCTGTGGAGTGCTTCGCGGCACCCAGGTACGCGCGAAACACTCCACAGGGCTATGAGTCGAGATTGGCCATGACGTGCTTGATGCGGGTGTAGTCGTCGAGCGCGTAGGCGGAGAGGTCTTTGCCGTAACCCGACTTCTTGAACCCACCGTGAGGCATCTCCGCAACGAGCGGGATGTGGGTGTTGATCCACACGCACCCGAAGTCGAGTCGCTTGGCCATGCGCATCGCCCGGCCGAAGTCTTTCGTCCAGACGCTGGATGCCAAGCCGTACTCGACTCCGTTCGCCCAACGAACCGCCTCGTCTTCGTCGGAGAACTGCTGCACGGTGATGACCGGCCCGAAGATCTCACGCTGGATCATCTCGTCGTCCTGGTGGAGCCCACTGATGACGGTCGGCTCGAAGAAGAACCCCTTGCCTGCAACCGAGTGGCCACCGGCCGAGACGGTCGCGTGATCGGGTGCCCGATCGACCATGCCCGAGACATGGGCGAGTTGATTGGGATTGTTCACGGGGCCGAAGAGCACGTCCTCGTTGTCAGGCATGCCGGTCTGCGTTCCCTTGGCCTGCTCGGCAAGCGCGGCAACGAAGTCGCTGTACACGCCAGGCCCGGCGATCACGCGCGTCGCAGC
>DATAJN010000157.1:0-2396 GCA_036262105.1 Ilumatobacteraceae bacterium | reverse complement strand
GGCCCGGTACGTCACCCATCCAGTCCCGCTTCCTCAGGGCAAGCTCCACGTGGGCGAGGGCGCAATCGAGGGCAGTGGTGCCGGGCGCCGGCGGTCGTCCGAGCGCGTTGCGGATGTCGTCGCCGTGCAACCAGGTGTCGTACCACAGGGCCTCGACACCTTCGCCGAGGGTTCCGTCGTAGCCGGCGCGCGCCTGGGCGTTCCAGCTGGTGTCGTCGAAGACCTGTAACAACGCGGAGGCGGCCTTGGCCACATCGGAGCACTCGTCGGCCAGTTGGGCGGCGGTTCGGTCGGAACGCTCGGCTACCTCCCGGGCGGTCACCTCAGGGGTACCCAGCCCGTCGAGGCGACCGGCGGTCACGTCGGCCATCGTGCCGATCACGTGGCGGGCGACGTCGCCGACGGTCCAGCCGGCACAGCGGCTGGGAGAGTCGAGCTCGGTCTGGGAGAGCGGCCTGACGAGCTGTTCGAAGGCGTTGAGCTCGTCGACGAGCCCGTCGCTGATCTCGGTGCGGGAGAGTGTCATGCTGGTGCTCCGATCGGTGGGCGGGTAGCCTAGGCAGATACATGCGGGCTGCACGCATGTTGACATGACTCACTGTCGGGCCGGTCGACGCGCTGGCGCTGGTCGTGATGGCGGTGCTCCACGAGGCGGCAACTGCGATCGCCGACGGTGACGATCCGCAGGCGATGTACAGCGTGATCGACGGGATGATCGGCGCCATCACCCACCCTTGACACCCCCTTGATCGTCGAACAGATGTTCGTTAACGTCGGCTCGTGGTTCGACTGGGTGTGGTGTGGTGCCCCAACTGGGCAGTGGTTGCTGCCAAGGCTGCGCCCGACGAGCCGGTCGTCGTGTTGCACGGCAACCGAGTGGTCGCTCAGTCGTTGGCGGCTGCTCGAGATGGTGTCGCTGTCGGCCAGCGTCGCCGTCAGGCACAGGCCAACTGTCCCAGCGCACGCCTTGTCGTCCACGATCCCGAAGGCGATGCCCGCCAGTTCGAGAAGGTTGTCACGGCAATCGCGGCGTTGATCCCGCGTGTGGAGATCACTGAACCGGGCATGCTCTCGTTCCTGGCGAAGGGACCGTCGCGATACTTCGGTGGTGAGCCGGCAATGGCTGCACGCATGGTCGGTGTGGCCATCGAGGCTGCCGGCGAAGCGGGCGCGGCGCTCGCCGCGGTCGGCGGGTTCGGCGTGGGTGTGGCCGATGGTCGATTTGCAGCGGCGATTGCGGCCAGGCAAGCAGTAGTGCGGGCCGGCCCCGTGATCGTGCCAGAAGGCATCGAGGCCACCGCCCAGTTCCTGGCACCGTTGCCAGTGCAGTTGTTGGCTTGGGTGGCCGGCCTCGAAGCAGAGTTCGTGCAACTGCTGCAGCAGTTGGGTATCCGCCAACTGGGCCAGTTGAGCGCATTGTCGGTTGCAGATGTGTTGGCCAGGTTCGGGCGACAGGGTGAGTTCGCTCACCGCATCGCCGGTGGTGGCGACGATCGTCCTCCCGACACGATCGAGCCACCGAGTGGCCTCGTCGCTGTGCAGGTGCTCGACGATCCGGCCCATCACGTCGACACCTTGGTGTTCATCGCCCGCCAGTTGGCCGATGAGTTGTGCAGGGCACTGAGCACCGACGGCAAGGTGTGCACACGCTTGATCATCACCGCCGAGACCGATCACAGTGAACGCAACGAACGGCAGTGGTATCGCTCCACCGGGTTGTCGGCGGCTGCCATGGTCGAGCGCGCCCGATGGCAACTCGATGCCTGGGTCAACAGCGCCGGGCTCACCGCTGGTGTCACCATGCTGCGATTGGAGCCGGTCGAGGTCCGTAGCGACGATGGGGTGCAACTGGGCTTGTGGGGCGGGCGCACTCAGGCCGACGAGTGGGCAGCGCGAGCTGTGGCGCGGCTGGCTACCTTGGCGGGGGCAGAACACGTGGTGGTGCCCTCCGCGACAGGCGGCCGCCTGCCGAACGACGCGTATGAGTGGGTTCCTGCCGTCACCGCCGATCTGGCCGAACCGGCGCACCGTCTCACCCCGGCCGTGGGACCATGGCCGGGGAGCTTGCCGAGCCCGTCACCCGCAGTGGTGCATGCCGAGCCGGTGGCCATCGACGTTCGCGACGAACACGGTCGAGCGGTGCGCGTCACCGGCAGGGGAGCAGTCAGCGCCGCGCCGGCCACGGTGCAACGAGCCGGCGACACCATTGCCACGATCACGGAGCCGGTCGTGGCCTGGGGCGGGCCATGGCCGTTGGATGAGCGCTGGTGGGATGCCGGCAGGGCGCGGCGATCAGCCAGGTTCCAACTGTTGACGGGGTCAGGATCACTGCTGCTGGTCTGCCTCGAGCGCCAGCAGTGGTGGCTGCTCGGCGACTATCGCTGAGGTCTCAACCG
>DATAJN010000156.1:0-3628 GCA_036262105.1 Ilumatobacteraceae bacterium | reverse complement strand
GCCGACGTCCTGCTCGATCGATACGTGGGGAGCGAGCACGCCGGTCAGCGTTCGGGCGGAGCGACGGCACGAGTCGACCGGCCGCTGTTCGACGCCGACGCGGCCGACATGCCCTTTGCGGACAAGGCGTTCGACTACGCGCTCTGTTCGCACGTGCTCGAGCACGTCGAACGCCCCGATGCGGTGATCGCCGAGCTCACCCGCGTTGCCAAGGCGGGCTACATCGAGGTGCCGGAGGCGGCCAGCGCCAAGATCCTCGACTTCCCGAGCCACCTGTGGTGGGTGACGCTCGACGAAGGCACTTTGGTGTTCACCGCCAAGTCTGCGCCCTACTTCGATGCCGACATCGATCGGTACCTCACCGAGAGCGGCATACGCCAACCGTTGGCCGACCTGCTCGACCGACACATCGCTCATCGTGTCATCGAGCTCCCTTGGAGCGGGACGATCTCGTGCCGTGTGGTCGGCACCCTGCCGGACGACTTGGTCGCGGTCGTCGATCAGTCGGCGACACACCATCGCCGGCTGGAGAGGGTGCTCGGGCAGGTCGTCGCTGCGGTGCTCACCTTGCCGTTGCGCCGCCGTAAGCACCGTGGGCCGATCCCCTACGACGCCGTCGTTCGCGCCGAGCTACGAACCGGCCGGGGCGATGTTCTCGGCGCCAGGGTCTATCGCGTCGGCTGAGGTCGCTTGGCCCGGTCGAAGAGCCCCCACTTGGTGACGAGCAACATCGACTCGGCGATGATCCGCCCCGACATCTTCGAGGTTCCGAACCGCCGATCACGGAACACGATCGGCGTCTCGACGATCGTTGCACCATTGGCGATCAACTTGCGCACCAACTCGGTGAGGAAGGCATACCCCTCGGCGCTCGTCGACGCGGGGTCGATCGCTCGCAGGGCACCAGCGCGGTACGCGCGAAACCCCGACGTGCAGTCGCTCACCGGCAGTCGAAGGACGCTCGCCGTGTAGCGGTTGCCCCACTTCGACAGAACCCGGCGGCGCAGCGGCCAATCAACCGTGGCGCCGCCCGGTACGTACCGCGAGCCGATCACTGCATCGGCTCCGTCTTCGAGCAACCGGAACATCGTCGGGATCACCGTGGGGTCGTGCGAGTAGTCGGAATCCATCGACACGATCGCGTCGTAGTCCTCGTCGAAGGCAGTGGTGAAGCCATGGCGGTAGGCGGCGCCGAGCCCGTGCTTGCCATCTCGGTGGAGCACCTTGATCCGGCCGAGCTCCGAGGCGCTCTCCTCGGCCAGCCCGGCGGTGCCGTCGGGGCTGTGGTCGTCGACCACCAGGACGTCGGCGTCGGGGACGGCCCCACGCACGGCGCGCAGGAACCCGACGATGTTCTCGGCCTCGTTGAAGGTCGGCAGGACGACGACTGCGCGCACGGGGTGCGAGCGTAGCCCCAGGGCGCTCCGTGGAGCCTGCGCCAATCGGGGCATTCGACCACCGGCAGCTAACCTGACCGGCTCGCATGGCCTCGGCTCCACGTCACCTCTCGCTCGACAGGATCGTCGGTCCATTCGCTCACCTGCTGCTGGCCGCCGATCTGCCACGACTCCCCGATGAGCGTCGCCTCGAAGTCGTCGGTTTCGTGCAACGACGCGCCGACGCGGTGCCGAGCTTCACCCGATTCGGCATCACGATGATCGCCGTGGTCTATCGAGCAATCATGGTGGTGCCGGGCGGGCGCGGCGCAGCACGCTTCATTGCCGCACGGCCGTTGCCGGTCTTGGCCGAGTACCCGCGGCTCATCCGCTCGCTCGCTTATGCCTACGTGTGGGAACGCTGGCCCGACACGCGGCCCGACGGAGCTGCACGGTGACCTCCGCGGCCCACAGACCGCCAATGGATGCCGAAGTACTGGTGATCGGCTCCGGCGCGGGAGGGGCAACGACCGCGGCCGTTCTTGCGGAGGCCGGTTTCGACGTGCTCGTCGTGGAGGAGGGTGAATGGATCGAGCAGGGATCGGTGGTTCCGTTCTCGCTGCAACAGATGGATCTGCAGTACCGCGCCGGCGGCGTCACCGTAGCTCTCGGCTTGCCCTCGATCGCCTACACCGAAGGACGCTGCGCGGGCGGCGGCACGGAGATCAACAGCGGCTTGTACCGCCGACCGCCCGAGGACGTGCTGCAACGATGGGCCGACGACTTCCGCATCGCCGACCTCGACCTCGCCGAGGTCTCGTCGATCGCCGACGAGGTCGAGCGAGCGCTGAGCGTCAGCACGGTTCCGGGTGGTGCCGGGGCGCCCAGCGATGTGTTACGTCGCGGTGCCGATCGACTCGGCTGGCAGAACAGTGAGATCCCGCGGTGGATGAAGTACTCGAACGACGACGCCGGCAGCGGGCAACGTCAGAGCATGACCCGCACGTACCTGCCGCGTGCTGTTGCGGCAGGCGCACGACTCGTCACCGGATGCCGCATCGAGCGACTGGAGATGGTCGGCGGCCGAGCGTCTCGGGCAATCACGATGCACGCCGACGGCCGGCTCGGAAGCATCCAGTTCCGCCACGTGTTCGTGTGTGGCGGTGCCATCCAGTCGCCAGCACTCCTGCAACGATCGCGGATCTCCGGCCACATCGGCCGGTCGCTGGCCGTGCACCCGACGGTGAAGCTCACGGCCAGGTTCGCCGACGAGCTCAACGTGCCCGACGACGTGCCGGTGCATCAAGTCAAGGAGTTCGCCCCGGATCTCTCGTTCGGCGGCTCGGCCAGCCAGCCAGGGCTCGTGGCCCTCGCGCTGAGCGATCAGTGGCGCACCTTCTCGAAAGCAATCACGGATTGGCGGCGCATGAGCATCTACTACGCGGCCATCACCAGCGAGGGGCGTGGACGAGTGATGTCCGTGCGCGGCCTGCGCGATCCGATCGTCACCTACCGCTTGACGCGCCGCGACCGCGCCATGCTCGGCAGTGGGCTGGCGCGCCTGGCGCTGCTCATGCTCGAGGCCGGTGCCGAGGAGGTGTACCCCTCCTATCGCGGCGCACCAGTCGTGCGCAAGCGACGCGATCTGGCGACCATGCAGTCGAAGTTCTCGGCGTCGAAGGCCAGCGTCATGACGGTGCACCTGTGTTCGACGGTCCCGATGGGTGAAGACACCGCGCTGTGCGGGGCCGACTCGTTCGGGCGTGTCCACGGAACGGCCAACGTCTGGGTCAACGACGCGTCGCTGCTGCCCACCGCGCCAGGGGTCAACCCGCAGGGCACGGTCATGGCGCTGGCGATCCGTAACGCTCGACGATTCGCCGGTAGCGAGCGGCCGCGTGGCTGAACGGTTCGCCAGTCCCCAGGTCACCGTGTTGACCGGCGCGTCGGGTTGGCTGGGGCGCGCCCTCGTCCATCGTCTCCTTGCCGACCGGTCGCGGCACAGGTTGCGACTGCTTGCTCACACCACGGCGGAAGGAAATGAGTTGCAGGCTCTTGGCAACGTCGAGATCATCGTCGGCGACATCGCCAAGCCTGATACTGCGGCACGATTGCTGTACGGGGCGGGCACCGATGCCGACCTCATCCACACGGTCGGCGTCATCCATCCGCAGAACACGCGGCAGTTCTTCGACGTGAACCTCACTGGCACGCGCAACGTAGCCGACGCGGCGCTCGATCATGGCGTGCGG
>DATAJN010000155.1:0-15374 GCA_036262105.1 Ilumatobacteraceae bacterium | reverse complement strand
CCGATGCTGAACAACAACGCTCGACCGGTGACGGAGACCGACCACGGCGTGCTCGCCGAGCGAAC
Organism: Ilumatobacteraceae bacterium; assembly: GCA_036262105.1. Taxonomy (GTDB): domain Bacteria; phylum Actinomycetota; class Acidimicrobiia; order Acidimicrobiales; family Ilumatobacteraceae; genus JAENVT01. The sequence goes on along the minus strand of DATAJN010000155.1, from coordinate 15,309 downwards.
CGTCGAGATGTGGCATCTTCTTCGATCATGAGCGAGATCGTCGCCATCGAAGTCACCCATCATCAGCTGCCGCTCGACCCGCCCTTCCCCGCGTCGTGGGATCCTCAGCCGCGCACGAAGTTTCCGGTCACCATGGTGCGGGTTCGCGACAGCGAAGGCCGCGAGGGTGTTGGTTCCGGCGATGTGATGTACGGCTTCGGCGACTACGCCCGCTACTTCATCGGTGAACCTGCTGGAAGTCTCGAACGCCATGCGGCCGTGCTGGCCAACGTCGAGTTCCACGCCGGCCGCCCCTGGCCGCTCGACCTTGCCCTGTGGGATCTTGCCGGCAAGACCGCCGGCCAGCCGGTGTGGCGGATGCTCGGCGGAACCTCGCCGCGGTTGCGCGTCTACGCCTCGAGCGGTGTTCGACGACCGATCGATCAGATGGTCGACATGGCCCACCGAATGGTGGCCGGCGGGTTCGAGGCATTGAAGATCCGGTTCGGCCGCCCGTCGGTCGCCGACGACATTGCTGTCGTCGCGGCGGTTCGTGAAGCTGTCGGCACGTCGTTGACGCTCATGGTCGACTGCAATCAGGCCTGGCGGATGCCCTGGGACACGATGCAACCGTGGGACGTCGACAAGGCCACGGATGTCGCCACTCAGTTGGAGGCGCTCGGCGTCTACTGGGTCGAGGAGCCGTTGCACCGCGGCGACTACGCCGGTTATGCGACATTGCGGAAGCGTGTCGGTGTCAAGATCGCCGGCGGCGAGATGACCCGAGAGCCATATGAGTTCCGCGAACTTCTTGCGGGTGACTGCCTCGACGTGTTCCAACCCGACTGCGTCTGCTCGCAGGGCATCTCCGGTCTCGCCCCGTTGGCTCGGCAAGTGGTGGCGGCCGGCAAGTTGTTCACTCCGCACACCTGGGGCAACGGCATCGGTGTGCTGGCCAACATGCATCTCACCGCGGGGACCGCCGGCTTCGAGGGTTCGCAGTGGTTGGAGTTTCCCTTCGATCCGCCGGAGTGGTCGCTCGAACGGCGCGACTACCCGTTGCTCGCTCCGATCGCAGCAGACGCAGGATGGGTCAGGTTGAGCGAGGCCCCCGGCCTCGGGATCGAGCTCGATGAGGAGATGCTCACCCGCACCGCGAGCGCTTCCGCCACGTTCACCTGACTTCCCGATCGGTGGCGCGTACGGCCAGCTCAACGACTCGGTGGGACCCAGACGCCGCGCTCGTGCATGAGTCGAATCTGCGCCTCGGTGACCGCCTCCTTGTACTCGGCATGGGTGTACGGCATGCGGTCGAGATACAGGTTCTTGGGATAGATCGGTTGCTCGTAGACCATCTGGTACATCTCGGTGCGCAGGTCTTTCATCCAGTTGGTCCACGGGCTGGCGGCTCGGTGGTGGCGCATGGCTTCGATGTTGATCGGGCCGCTGACCCACGTGGACACGCCCCCATAGCGCTGCTGTCCGACGATCTGGCCTCGGTAGTCGACGATCATCGACATTCCGCCGAAGACGTCGATCGGCGCCTCGGAGTCGCCGGTGAGGTAGTACGTCCCCATGTTGGGGGCGAGGATGTACATGTTGTTGTCGAGAGCACGCGCCCGGTTCTGTATCTCGAAGTATTCACTCGACGCTGCCGGGTGGGGGATCGACGCTCGATACACGACCTCTGCCCCGTTGAGGGCAAGAGCACGGGCGTTCTCCGGATAGGAGCCTTCGTTGGCCATCATGATTCCGAGCCGACCGATGGGGGTGTCGACGACCGGCCAGAACGCGTCGAGGTTGCGTCCATAGTGCTCGATCCACCAGTCGTAGACGTCGTGGGGGCACATCGAATGTTCGACCGGGAACAGCGGCGACGTCTTGTAGTGGGTCAAGATGAGCTCGCCGCGGTCGTCGAGGATGAACCCGACGTTGAAGTACCGCCCCGGCCAGTCAGGGTGGTGGGCCTTGGCCTGACCCATGAGATACACGCCGTATTCCCTGCAGATCTCGCCGAGAGCCTCGGTCTCGGGGCCGGGTACGTCGATGGCGCAGGTCTCGGCGAAGGTGGCGTGATCGAGGTCGAGCACTTCGTCGTTGAAACCTTGCAGCGCGCCCTCGGGTAGGGCGAGGAGGCGAACTGGAAGATCCAATGACGTGAGCCACGCCGCCGCCTTCACCATGTGGCGGTGATGGTCGATGTTGCGCATGATCTCCGATCGTCGCGACACACCCCACACCGTCGGCACCAGCCCCACCGCATTGTACGGCTCGATCATTCTGCGACCCCTCTCCCCAGACTGCCGCTCGCCGATCCTAGAGCAGTGGGGCCACGAGCCAGGTGCCTGTTCTGCGCCTGCTGGACGGTGGGCGGTTCCACCAGGTGGTGATTTCGTCATAGACCTCTGAGCGATGGGCGAGCGCGATGTGATTGATCTTCGGGCACAGTCGAACCGTGGCGTTCGGGAACAGGGCGGGCTCGTCGTTGACGAGTCCGCCTTCGGCGCTCGGTGCCGTCACGAGCGCGTCGCCGAGTAGGCGATTGATGGGATGGCGAAGGTCGCCGTCGCGTTCGTCAACGAGTGCGCCGGCGATGACGAGGTACTCGGCGTGGCGAGGGACGCGCGCTCGATGACGCTCGTGGCGCACGGTGGCGGCGGGGTCGCGCTCGACCCAATCTTCGTCGAGCACCGCACCCCAGCGGAGATCCTTGATCCCCTCACTGCGCCGGTCGATTCCGGCGCCGATCAGCCGCGTCACCGGGAGCGGTACCGACCACAACGCAGCGCTCGTGACGTTGGCGATCACCTCGAGGTTGGCACCGCGGTTCGGCACCCCGAGCAGCACCACCCGCTTCACCTTGGCGGGCCACGGTCCGCGACGTCGCAACCGGTCTGACAGGGTCGCGCAGCCCTTGCCGTAGTGGCAGGCGCTGCGGATCACCAGGCCGCCCATGCTGTGTCCGATGAAATCGATCTCCCGCACAGGCACGGGCCAAACACTCACCAGTCGTTGGAGCTTCGCGGCGAGTTCACGCCCATTGGTGGAGATGTGCCGCCCCGTGTTGTAGCGGACGTACACGGGGGTGACGTCGCGTTCGCGTGCCAGCAACTCGCCATAGGTGGACTGCTGCCGACCGGCGAACCACCACACCGATTCCGACGACATGAGCCCGTGTACGAGCACGCACAGCCGGGATCGGGCGTTCGGGAGGGCGTGCCTGAGCGCGTCATGATCGAGTGGAAGCTCGTCGCCAAATGTGGTGCGAAACGTCAGAGGGATGGCGAAGGACGATTCCTTCTCGACCAACGCGTCGCCGAACAGGCCATTGAGCCCGGCCCGAGCGTCGACTGTGTAGCGCCGACCCGGAAGCGACATCAACAGCTGGACCACCCGCTCTATCGTGGCCGGTATGGGCGCCGGCTCGAGCGACGCGAGACCGTCGCTCTCCACTGCCACGCAGCGATCATACCTACGCCGAAGCTGTACTCGGGATTGACTGGATTGACATCCGTCACCAAGACACCAGTGCCAGCAGCCTGCCGCGTGAATTCGGCGATCTGGGCGCCACAGCCCTCACACAGCACCTCTGGGTTTCGCGATTCTGTGGGGCCCAGTTCGTTTGCGACGGTGTCGATCAGGCCGTCGTTGCGGCCCACCCGCGCCTTCGTCTGCGTCAGGCCAGCGACTTGCGCTGCCAGGCAGCAGTTGTTTCGATCGAGTTGAAGGTGAAGACGTGGAGGGCGGTGATGTTCAACTCGTCGGCGTGTCGCGAGATGGGAGTGATCAGCTTGTTGGGGTCGTAACTGGTGGGGGAGAACATGCGCAGGATCGCTCCCGAGTTCTTGCGGAGGTATCGCAACGACGACCCGATGCCGAGTCGAGTTCCGAGCGACAGCAGGCGTGCTCGCTCGACGGCGCCGGGCACGCCGAGGTGAACCGGTACCACGAGCCCGCGTGCTCGCTGCCCCGTCAACCACTCCTCGATCCGCTTGGCGTTGAAGCACATCTGTGTGCTGGCGAACCCCTGCAGGCCGAGCTCGGCGATCAGCGACTGCTTGGCCAGCAGCGCCTCGTCGAGAACAATGTCGGGGATGACCGTGTGATGGTCGGGGTACGACGGAAAGCCGACGGTCCGCACGGTGTGACACAACGGCAGGAGATCGCGCATGAGCGAAAGTCCGTCGCTGTACGGGCCGACGGGATCGGGATCGCCACCCACCACGAAGATCTCGGTGATGCCATGTTCGTCGAGTCGGGCGGCGATCTTCTCGACGTGTTCGCTCCCCGTCACCAAGCGGGCGGCGATGTGGGGCACGGCGTGGTGCCCAGCGCCGTTGAGCTCTGCACTCAGCTCCAACGTCGGTTCGATGCCTTTCGTCGGCGAGCAGGTGACCGACACCGAGCAACCTGCGGGCAGGTGGGGGATCTGGTCGTGCAGCGACTTGAGCGGGATCACCTCGTAACGGGCCTTCTCGATCAGGCGGCGGGCGTCAGGCGAACTCATCGGGCAACTCCTGTTTGCGCTGGTCGATGAACTCGGTCAGCTCCTCGACGATGGCGTCGTCCATCGGTGGCATCTCGTACTCGGCGAGGCGCTTCTTCCAGATCGCGTTGGCGCGGGTCGGTGCGTCTGTGGCTCCGTCCTCCGTCCACTGTTCGAAGCTGGCATTGTCGGCGACGTTGCTGCGATAGAACGCCGTCTCGAAGTTGGCGAACGTATGGGCCGTGCCGAGGAAGTGTTGCCCGGGGCCGTTGTCACGGATGGCATCGACCGCCTGGCCGTTGTCGGACAGGTCGAGACCCTTGACGAAGGTGGCCATCATCCCGCATTGGTCCTCATCCATGATGAACTTCTCGTAGCCGATCGACAGGCCGCCTTCTTGCCAACCGGCGGCGTGCAGAACGAAGTTCGTGCCTCCGAGAACGGTCGGCAGCAGAGTTGCCGCGCTCTCGTAGGCCGCTTGCGCGTCGGGGATCTTCGACGCCGTGAGAGAGCCGCCGGAGCGGAACGGGACGCCCAGACGCCGCGCCAGCGCAGCGATCGTGTACAACACGATGGCCGGCTCGGGCGTACCGAACGTGGGTGCGCCGGTCTGCATCGACATCGACGAGGCGAACGATCCGAAGATCACCGGTGCCCCGGGCCGGATCAGCTGAGTGAACGTCATGCCTGCCAGTGACTCGGCCAGGGTTTGCGCGGCGACGCCTGCCGACGTGGTCGGTGCCATGGCCCCGGCGAGGATGAACGGGGTGATGATGCAGGCCTGGTTGTTGCGGGCATAGACCTCGGCGGCTCCGAGCATTGTGCCGTCCCAAACAAGTGGCGAGGAGGCGTTGATCAGGCTGGTGATCACGGTGCGATCGGCGAGATCTCCGCCGAAGGCGATGCGAGCCAGATCGACCGAGTCTTGGGCCCGGCTCGCCGCGGTGACCGAGCCCATGAACGGCTTGTCGCTGTAGCGGAGATGGCTGAACACCATGTCGAGATGCCGCTTGCTGACAGGGATGTCGACGGGCTCGCAGACCGTGCCGCCGCTGTGGTGCAGGTAGAGCGACTGGTAGGTGAGCTTGACGAAGTTGCGGAAATCTTCGATCGTCGCGTAGCGGCGACCGTTGTCGAGGTCGAATGCGAACGGTGATCCGTAGTTCGGGGCGAACACCGTTGCGTCACCACCGATGCGCACGTTTCTCAATGGGTTGCGAGCGTGCTGGATGTACTCGCGTGGCGCCGTGGCCTGCACGATCTGGCGGCACATGCCCCGTGGAAATCGCACCAGAGTGCCGTCGACCGAGGCGCCTGCATCGGCAAACACCTGCAATGCCGAGGGGTAGTCGCGGATGACCACTCCGACTTCTTGCAGGATCGTGTCGGCGTTGTGCTCGAGGATCTCGAGGCCTTCCTCACTGACGATCTCGAACGGCTTCATCGTTCGGGTCAAGTAGGTCTCGGCCTCGACCACGTGTGAGGCTCGCAGTGCCTGGCGGCCGGCGCGGCCACCGCTGCGCCTGCCAGTACCGGCATCCGTGCCGGGATCGGTGGACGTCATGACCTGTTCTCCTGTCTGCGGCGTCGACGGCCCCCGATGGCGTCGACCGATGAGGTTCGTTCGGGAAGAGTGACCACTGCACCGAGGTAGGGCGAGGGTGCGCTGGCGTGCGGGAACGCCATTGCCGCGACGAAGAGCTCTTGGAACGTGGGCTCGGTGGCGGTCTCGATCTTGATCACGGCGCGTGCCGCGGCTTCCAGCTCGGCGCGCGCCTGCATCGACAGCAGAGCCCGTACGGCACCGGCGCCCGCGGCGTTTCCCACCGAACGGACAGCCTCGACCGGTGCGTCGGGCACCAGACCGAGCACGAGGGCGTAGAGCGGATCGATGTGGGCGCCGAAAGCTCCGGCGAGACGCACGTCGGTGAGGGTGTCGACGCCGGCATGGCTCATCAACAGTTCGATTCCGGCCCGCAGCGCTGCCTTGGCGAGCTGGATCGCGCGCACATCGTTCTGCGTGATCGACAGTTCGACCTCATCGGTGCGATGCAGTACATAGCGGAAGGTGCGGTCGTCGGCGACGATGTGAGGGCAGGTTGCAGCTGCTTCGCCGCGGACGACGCCCTCAGCATCGATCACACCGGCGAGGTACATCTCCCCGATGACCTCGATGATGCCGGAGCCGCACACACCGCTGATCGTCAGGCTCTCCGTCGCCGCTGTGAAGCCCGGCTCATCGCTCCACAGGTCGCAACCGATCACCTTGAAGCGCGGTGCCAACGTCGTGCGGTCGATGCGCACGCGCTCGATCGCCCCCGCTGTCGCTCGCTGACCGCACGAGATCTGGGCACCCTCGAACGCCGGGCCAGTGGGGCTCGATGCCGCGAACTGACGCTCGGTGCAGCCGAGCACGATCTCGGCATTCGTGCCGACGTCGATCAACAACTGCCAGTGTTCGCTGCGATGAGGACCTTCGGCGAGCATCGCCGCCGTCGTGTCGGCACCGACGTGGCCGGCAATGCACGGACCGACGAACACTCGAGCCGTTGGAAAATCAAGTCCGATGTCGAGGGCCGAAGTGTGCAGCGCCTCGGCGCTGGCGAGCGTGAACGGTGCCTGGCCAAGGGGAGTGGGATCGATGCCGAGCACGATGTGGTGCATGATCGGGTTGCCGACGATGACGATGTCGAGCAGCTCGTCGGCAGGCGCGTCGGCTTGGTGCAACAGATCGGTGATCAACTCGTTGAGAGCCCTCCGGATGCACGAGGTGAGGTCGTTGTCGCCTCCGGGGTTCATCATCACGAACGAGACCCGGCTCATGAGGTCTTCGCCGAACCGTATCTGCGGGTTCATCATCCCCGCAGTCGCCAGTACCTCTCCGGTCGAGAGATCGCAGAGGTGACCGGCCACCGTTGTCGAGCCGACATCTATCGCCACGCCGAGGGCTGTGTCGACAAAGCCCGGCCAGATCGCGACGGCCATGGCGTCTCCATCGACGGCCAGCGTGACCGAGCCATGGTCGTTGGCCGCGGCGCGATGCACCGCGCGCAAGACGGTGGTGCTCCAAGATCGAACCGCGACACCGTGGGTGCGTGCAACGGCTTCGCCGATCAACTCGCTCAGCGATTCGGAGTCGCCGAGCACGGCTTTGGGCACGTCGACGTTGTACAGCCTGAACTGCGGGTCGATCACCAGGCCGGTGAGGTCGACCGACTTGCGCACGACCTGCTTGTGGACCTGGCTCTCGGACGGCACGGCGATGACTGCGTCGGCGAGAACCTGTGCGGCACAACCGAGGCGGCGGCCCTCCCGCAACGGCCGGCGAGCATTTCCCTTCGTCTCGTAGTCGGTCTCGACCGACGACCAGTCCGACAACGCGGTGGGCTGACTGTCGATCGCCCACTTGGCGAACGAACCCGTCGATGGTTCCACCTGGCAGCGGCCGCAGATGCCGCGGCCACCGCACACCGAATCGAGATCAACCCCGAGTTGGCGCGCCGCAGTCAACACCGTGGTACCGGTGTCGACCTCGCCGGCCAGGCCGGAAGGGGTGAAGACGATTCGTGGCATCGGATCTACTCGCTACGACGGCGACGCCGGCTTTCGCGCTCGTTCGATGCATCGGTCGGGGCACGGTTGGCGCGAATCCACGCGGCGCAGTCCTTGTCCTGACCGGCGAGCACGTCGGCAGCCATCACGGCGGCTTTCACCTCGGGGTGCATCGGATTCATGATCGCCGACGTCATCCCGGCGCCGATCGCCATCGCCAGGAACGTGCCGGTGACCACGTGCCGGTTGGGCAGTCCGAAGCTGACATTCGACGCGCCGCAGATCGTGTTGACCTTGAGCTCCTCGCGGAGCCGGCGGATCAGTTGGAACGCGTGTTGACCGGCTTGGCCGAGCGCGCCGATCGGCATGACCAACGGGTCGACGATCACGTCGGATGCCGGCACGCCGAAGTCGGCAGCGCGCTCGACGATGCGCTTGGCGACCGCGAAGCGAACATCGGGATCCATCGAGATCCCCGTCTCATCGTTGGAGATGGCCACGACGGCGGCACCGTACTTGGCGACCAACGGCATGACCCGCTCCAGCACTTCGTCCTCGCCGGTGACGGAGTTGACCAGTGGCTTGCCCTTGTACACGGCGAGTCCGGCCTCCAAGGCGGCGATGATGGATGAGTCGATCGAGATCGGCACGTCGGTGATGGCCTGCACCAGGGTGATGGCTCTGGCCAGCATCGCCGGCTCGTCGGCCAGCGGAATTCCGGCATTGACGTCGAGCATGTGTGCGCCCGCGTCGACCTGGGCAATGGCATCAGCTTCGACGCGGCTGAAGTCGCCGTTCTTCATCTCCTCCGCCAGCAACTTGCGACCCGTTGGGTTGATTCGCTCGCCGATCATGACGAAGGGACGTTCGAAGCCGATCACCACCTCGCGTGTCGCTGAGCTGACAATGGTGTCCGTCACGTGTTCTCCTGTTCATTGGGTTCGTCGTCGTCGAGCTCTTCGAGCGCGGCGAGGATCTCGCGGTCGATGACATCGGAATTCACCACGTCGGCCTCCCAGCCGCCGTAGTAGGCGAGCAGGCCCAACCGCTCATGGCGGTACTCGCTCTCGATCGCGTCGGCCGCGGTCTGCGCCTCGGCCGCGAGGTCGCCGTCGACGGGTCTGCTCTCGCGCCGCCACTGGGCGACGTCCTCATCGGCGGTGTAGATCTTTGCCTTCCGCTTGGCGCGATCGATGGCTCGTTGGAACTTGCCGCCGAGCACGACCTGATGCCGATCACGGCCTTCCTGGGCATTGACCTGCGCGGGGATGTCGCGCCAGTAGATGACGACGAGCTCGCGACCACCACGGCTGGCGCGCGGCATCAGGCCACCCGCCGCGACAACGAGACGGTGACGGCCTCGGTGACGTCGTGTGCGAACTGCTCGAGGCCGACGTGGCGATGCTCGAACTCGAGCCCGAGACGCTCGGCCGCAGCGCGAGCGACAACGACGATCTCAGGATCGGTCGATTGCGAGATCAGCACGACACGCCGATAGTTGCCGAAGTACATGTCGCGCAGTTCGGGGTGGCGGTCGAGGCCGAGGCCCTGCCACAGGAGTGGCTCGAAGTGCTTGGCAAGGAAGTCGGTGAGGAACAGCGTGCCCAGCTCTTCTTCGTGCATCGCGGCAAACTGCTCCGCACCGCTGAAGAACTCGTAGCAGTGCGAGCCCGGCAGGCGGGTGACACCAGGATGGCGCGCCAGCAGGGCATCGAGCGCCCCACCGGTGCCGCAGTCGGCGTAGGCGACGAACACGGCGCGATGCTGCGCGGCAGCCTCGTCGAGCATGGGTTCGAGCTCTGGCACGATCCGCTCCGGCCGGTTGTGCAGGTTGGCGGGGAGGTAGGTGACTTCGACGGCACCGGCCAGGTCTTGAGCCTTCAACACGGCGCGGAGCTCCGAGGCAAGAGCTCCACAGGCGATGACGAGCGGTGCGACGGTCATGCCGATGTCCGAGGCGTCAGGCCACCGACGGGCCGGGAGGTTCGGCCTTCAGCCGGTCACGGTGGGATTTGACCAACATCTTGGCCGTCTCGGCAGCCACCGCCGCGTCGCGGCAATAGGCGTCAGCGCCCACGGCGTGACCGAACTCTTCGTTGAGGGGTGCACCGCCGACCAGCACCAGGTACTTCTCGCGGAGACCTTTGGCGATCAGAGTGTCGACGACGACCTTCATGTACGGCATGGTGGTGGTGAGCAGTGCCGACATGCCCAAGATGTCGGGTTGGTGCAGTTCGAGTGCAGCAAGGAACTTGTCGACGTCGGTGTTGATGCCGAGATCGATCACCTCGAAGCCGGCGCCCTCGAGCATCATCGCCGTCAGGTTCTTGCCGATGTCGTGGATGTCGCCCTTGACGGTTCCGACGACGACCTTGCCGATCGGCTCGGCTCCGGTCTCAGCCAGCAGCGGACGAAGGATGGCCATCCCGCCCTTCATGGCATTCGCCGCGAGCAGCACTTCGGGAACGAACAAGATGCCGTCGCGGAAGTCGATGCCGACGATCCGCATGCCTTCGACCAGAGCGTCGTTGAGCACCCTGTCGGGGCCCCAACCGCGGTCCAGCAAGATGGTGGTGCCTTCGATGATCTCATCGGCCAGTCCGTCGTAGAGATCGTCGTGCATCTGGGCGACGAGGTCGTCGTCGCTCAGCGTCGCCAGGTCGAGATCGTCTTGTTCACTCATGCGTCGGCTCCGTACTTGCTGCGAGGTCCGTCCTGTGCCTCGGGGAGTGCTGTTCCACGATGCAGAATCGACCCGTATCGTGGAACAGCCTAGCATACGAGCAACTGTTTCTCCATTGCAGGTTTGTCGCCATCTGCCGATACATCATCGAGCAGGTGATGCGATGCACAATGTAGGAATACGTCACGCAAGGAGACTGGCCGTGGAGGCGCGGGCACAACGGAAGGGTGGGATCGAGTGGAGAACACTCGGTTTGTTCGTTGGCTTCTACTCCGCGTGGCTGGCGGTCATCCTCTGGCACCGCTCGATTCCGTGGCCGGCGATGCTCGCCGCGCTGGCGTTGCTGGGCGGTTTCTACATGTCGCTGCAACACGAAGCGCTGCACGGCCACCCCACTCCATGGCGCGGCGTCAACACAGGGCTTGCGTTTGCGCCGTTCTCGTTCTGGCTTCCGTACCTGGGCTATCGGTCGAGCCACATGATGCACCATCACACCGACCTCACCGACCCGGAGATCGATCCGGAGTCGTTCTACCTGCGCCCCGACGATTGGGCGACGGCGGGCGTGATGGAGCGCACCTACATCCTCATCACTCGCACCATGGCCGGGCGCCTCACCGTCGGTGCGGTGCACAGCATCGGCCGGTACCTGTGGCACGAGCTCCCAGTGGTGCGAGCCGATCGACAGGTGGCCCGCCGCTGGGCAGTGCACCTGCCGGCCGCCGTGCTGCTCGGGTGGTGGCTGTTCGCCGTGGTCGGCGTCCCGGCTTGGGAGTACCTGCTCGGTTTCGTCGTCATGGGCCAATCGCTCACGCTGTTGCGGTCGTTCGTCGAACACTGCGCAGTGCCTGAAGGCACGCGCTCGGCGGTCGTCAAGGCGGGCCCACTCATGTCGTTGTTGTTCCTCAACAACAATCTCCACCACACCCACCACGCCGAGCCATCGACGCCGTGGTACCAGTTGCCTGCCTTGCATCGTGCACTCGGTGGCGACGAGGTGGCGGCGCAGGGCGCCGGTCTCTATCGCCGTGGATACATCGAAGTGGCCAAGCGGAACTTCGTTCGTCCGTTCTGCCAGCCCGATCATCCTCTGTCACCCGGGGCGCGGCCATTCGGCGCCAGAGGTCTTCGATGACGATCGCCTCACTGGCGATGTATCCGTTCGAAGAACTGCGACCTCATTGGAACCATCTCTGGGAGGGCGTTCGGGCCCGGCTGCCATTCGATGCACCGGCGTTGGAGTGGCAGTTGTCCCCCGACGAGGCCTCTCGCCGCGCTGACCTGCTCCTCGGTCAGACGTGCGGCTGGCCGCTCGTCGCCGACCTGGCCGGCAGCGTTCGCCTCGTCGGCACGTTCGACTGCGACGTCGAGGGTGCGGTCGACGGCACCTACTACTCGTTGCTCGTCAGCAACCGCGACGAGCCGGTGGCCGACATCCTGCGACACCCCGGGCTGCGTGTTGCAGCCAACAGCGTCGACAGCCTGTCGGGTTGGATCAGCTTGTTGTCGGTTGCCAACGCTCACGCGGTGAAGCTCGACGCCGTCGAGTGGACAGGCGCGCATGCGCTCAGCGTCGTCGCCTTGCGCGAAGGCCGCGCCGATCTGGCGGCGATCGATTCGGTCACGTGGACGCACCTCGATCACTCCGGGTTGTCGGTGGTCGGCCGGGGTCCGCGCATCCCCTGCCTGCCATTGGTGACCGCGGGATCATCGACCGACACTGTCGTCGGCGAGCTTCGCCGAGCGCTCGCTGCAGCGGTCTCCGATCCGGAGATGACCGCTTCTCGAGCCGCGTTGCGCATCCGTGGCTTCCTCGACCGAGAGCTCGACGCATACGAGGGAGTCCTCGCTCTGGCGCAAGTAGGGTGAGCCGACGTGGCCCGCACCGCTGATCCGCATCTCAAACGTGAGCTGCTCGATCAAGTCGTGGCCTACCTCGCCGAGCACGGTCTGGCGCAAACCACGTTGCGACCGATGGCGGCTGCGCTCGGGGTGAGCATCAACCGATTGATGCACCACTTCGGCTCCAAGGACGAGCTCATCACCGCCGCACTCGCCAGAGCGATCGATGTGCAGATCGACGTCCAGCGCAAGTGGTTGCAGCGCACGCCACGGCTCACCCAGGTGGAGTTGTACCGGCGTTGGTGGAAGTGGCTGTGCGCCAGTCCGAGCAACCTGGCGCTCGTGCGGCTCAACTACGAAGCCGCGACGCTCGAACCGGCCGTCACGGGTCTGGCCGGCGATGTGCGTGCCGACCAGATCGGCGTCTGGCGTCACGATGTCGAGCAGCGCCTGGTGGCCGAGGGGCTGAAGCCCGAGCGCGCTGCGCTCGAGGCGTCGCTCATCAAGGCTACGTTCACCGGTCTGGCGATGGATCTGTTCGCCACTGGTGATACTCGACGCTTGACGAAGGCTCTCGACTCGTGGCTCAGTCGCCTGAGCAAGGACCTTCGCAAAGCCGATGAACCCCAAAGCCAACGAACGTCAGGACCAAGTGATGAAGGGAGGTGATCAAGATGGTCAAGCACCGATATGAACCGCTGCAGCGGATCACGGAACCGCTCGTCCGCGACAACGGAGTGTTGCGCCCCGCCACCTGGGAGGAGGCACTGAGTCGCGCCGCCGCGGGCTTCGCGTCTGCACGCGATTCCTACGGACCGAACTCCGTAGGCGTGTTCTCGTGCTCGAAGAGCACCAACGAGATGAACTACGTCGCTCAGAAGTTCGCACGCGTAGCGATCGGAACGAACAACATCGACTCCTGCAACCGCACTTGACACGCTCCCTCGGTGGTCGGTCTGGCCACAGTCTTCGGAGCCGGCGGCGGCACGTCGTCGTATCAAGAGATCGAGAACACAGACGTCATCGTCCTGTGGGGTTCGAACGCGCGTGCAGCCCACCCGATCTTCTTCCACCACGTCCTCAAGGGCGTTCACAACGGTGCCAAGCTGTTCGTGGTCGACCCGCGTCGCACCGCATCAGCCGAGTGGGCCGACCTGTGGCTCGGTAACAACGTGGGCACCGATGTCGCCCTCAGCAACACGATCGCCCGTGAGATCATCCATGCCGGACTGGCCAACACCGACTTCATCGCCCGCGGCACGTCGGGGTATGCCGAGTACGCCGCGTCGGTGGAGGACTGGACGCTGGAGCGCGGCAGAGCGGTCACCGGTGTGCCCGCCGAAGCCATCGTCGAGCTCGCCCATGGCCTGGCCACCGCCGGCACGGCACAGCTGTGCTGGACGCTGGGCATCACGGAGCACCACAACGGCGTCGACAACGTGCTGGCGATCATCAACCTCGCCCTGCTCTGCGGCCACGTGGGCCGCTGGGGCGCCGGTCTCAACCCGCTGCGCGGCCAGAACAACGTGCAAGGCGGCGGCGACATGGGAGCGATCCCCAACCGCCTCGTCGGGTTTCAAGACATGGCCGAACCCGATGTCCGCGCCAAGTTCGAGGCCGCATGGGGAGTGGCCATCCAAGCAAAGCCCGGGTGGCATCTCACCCAGATGTTCGAAGCGATGGAGCGTGGCGAGCTCCATGCCGTGTATGCGATCGGCGAGAACCCGGCGCAGAGCGAGGCCGACAAGGGGCATGCGGTCCATCTGCTGCAGAGCCTCGATCACCTGGTCGTGCAAGACATCTTCCTCACCAAGACTGCGCAACTCGCCCACGTCGTGCTACCCGGCTCGGCCTCTTGGTGCGAGAGCGAAGGCACGGTCACCAACAGCGAGCGCCGGGTGCAGCGGTGTCGGAAGGCTCTCGATCCCCCGGGGAATGCCCGCGACGACATCGAGATCATCCTCGACATCTGCCGGCGACTCGGCAAGGAGTTCCACTATGGCGAGGGGCCGCGACAGGTCGCCGAATCGGTGTGGAACGAGATCCGTTCGCTGTCGCCGATGCATGCCGGCATGACCTATCAACGAATCGAGGAGCTGGGCGGCATCCAGTGGCCCTGCCCCAGCGAGACCGAGCTGGAGCCTTCGTACCTGCACGGCCGGCTGTGGGCCGAGGATCCTGCCGACCGCGGGCAACTTGCCCCGTTCAGCGTGGTGATCGACGATCCTCCGGTCGACGTGCTCAGCGACGAGTTCCCGCTGCGGCTCACCACCGGTCGCCGGCTCGACAGCTACAACACGGGTGTTCAATCCGGCGGCTACCGAAGTCCGCTGCGGTGGGGCGAGTCGATCGACATCTCGCCGGAAGACGCGTCGCAGTACGGGTTCGCCGATGGCGAGACCGTGGCCATCACCTCGCGACGCGGCTCGATCCTCGCGCCCGTTCGCATTGATCCGTCGTTGCGACCGGGTCTGGTGTTCATGACCTTCCACTTCCCCCAGGAGGTCGACACCAACATCCTCACGATCGAAGCGAGCGACCCGAAGTCGGGAACGGCGGAGTTCAAAGCAACGGCGGTGCGCCTCGACAAGGTCCTCGCCGCGGAGCCCGCGTGGACCTGAAGATCGGCAAGGACCAACCGACCGCCGAGGAGCGTGCTGCCGTCGACGCGTTGCTCGGGGAGCCGGACTCGGCGTGGCGAGGTGCGGCGCGCAGCGCCGACGATCGTCATGTGGCGCACGGCGCCGGCACACGTGTGCATCGTCAC
>DATAJN010000154.1:0-2686 GCA_036262105.1 Ilumatobacteraceae bacterium | reverse complement strand
ACGGAGCGGGGAGGAAGTCGACGAGTAGCGCCGACACCTGATCGGGTGCCTCGAGCTGCATCCAGTGACCGGCACCCTCGATCCGCTCGTACCGCCATGACCCATCGACGTAGCGCTGTGAGCCGGTCATACCCGATTCGTCGAGGGCGAAGTCACCGGAGCTCCACACGCCCATGGTCGGCGCGGTGATCTGCGGGAACACCGGCGGGGGCCCGATCCAGGTACGCGGGTGGACGTTGGCGCGGTACCAGTTGAGCGCAGCGGTGAGCGCACCCGGACGGGCGAGATCGACGGCCACCTGGTCCATGTCGGGATGTTGTGACCAGGCACGCATGTTGGCGAAATCGTCGGCGGACAGCCATTGCTCGGCGATCCCTTCGAACTGGAACAACAGCATGTACCACGACTTCTGGCGCTGCACGAGGCCGGCGTCGGCGAATGCCGAAGGATGACCGACCGACAGCGCGGCGAGATGGTCGACGCGATCCGGGACGAAAGCAGCCATCGCCCAGGCGAGGACAGCACCCCAGTCGTGACCGACGACGTGGGCACGTTGCACCTCGAGCGAGTCGAGGATGCCGAGCACGTCGCCGACGAGGTCGAGCACGCCATAGCGTTCGACCTCGGCCGGCTTCGACGACTCTCCGAAGCCGCGTAGGTCGGGCACGACCACGCGATAACCGGCACCGACCAGTGCTCCCACCTGGTGTGCCCACAAGGAGTGCGAATCGGGGAAGCCGTGCAGCAGCACGACGGCCGGGCCGTCGCCTTCGTCCTGCACGGCAAAGGTCAGATCGCCGAGCGGGATGGTCTTCATGATGTTGTGATGCCTCCGTCAGGCTCCGACGAGGGTGAGCAACTCGGCACGATCGGGTCCGGGCGGCGGCGTCGGGTCGGCCAGGGTGATCGCTTTCTCGGCTACACCCGGGCGCGACAACACATCCACACCGCGTTCCAGCAACGACGCGATCCCGAGAAAGCCGCGGAAGAGGTCGGGGTCTTTCATGATCGATGCCTCGAGCGCTCTGCCGAGCAGCCAGGCGGGATCCTCTGTCTCGTACGGCCTCCCGTCGATCACCGCCTCGATCTCGGCGAGGCGGTGACGGTCGAAGCCCAAGGTGTCGGAGAACAACGGCTCGACCCGTTCGGTGGTCAGCTCGTTCCAACGCATGGCCAGGCCGCGCGGGTCGCTGAGCGGGTCTTCGCGAAGCAGCTGCCTCAGCGCGGTCGCGTGGATCATCCCGATGGAGATGCCGCGCCCGAGCGACGGGTTGGTGCACGCCCAAGCATCGGCGATCGGGACGACACCGGTCGCGACCGGCTTGCCATCGACGACGTAGGTGCGCTGTCGGTCTTCGATCTTCGCCATGACCTGCACGTCGGTGATCGGCTCTGCGTCGAGCCAGTGAGCGACCAGCGGATAGCCGCGCACGACCTCTTCCCAGGTGTCGATCTCCTTGAGTGATCGCAAAGCCGCATCCTTCGAGCTGGTGATGACACCCACGCCCCAGGTTCCGTTGTCGGCCGGGAGCGTCAGAATCGAGACTGACCCGTACGGCTGCAGGAGGCCACCGAACGCCGGCGGCACCGATCCGTCAGCGGAGCGGAAGTGGCGACCGTAGTAGACGAAGCCACAGTCCTCGATCATCTCGTCGGGGCCAGGTGACCCTGCGGCGCGCAACCACTCGGGCATCGACGAGCGACGGCCCCCAGCGTCGACCACCAGATCGGCGGTCAACGCTTCACCGGCGTCAGTGCGCACGCCGGTGACGTGAACGATGCCGTCGGCACCAGGAGCCGTCAGCAGACCGGCTACCGCCACGCCGCGGCGGATCGCCACACCGGGTGTCCGAGCAGCCACATCGGCGACGACCGACTCGGCAACCGGACGCCGGGCAGTGACCGACTCGAAGCGGTCGTCGCCTGCACGCCAACCTCCGGTGACCTCGGCGGGCACGCCGACGAGGGGGTTCATGCGCAGCGCCCCGGCAGCAACCATCGCGTCGGTCAGGCCAGGCAGCTCGGCGTCGGCCACCTCACGGAACTTGGGGAGGAAGAAGTGAAGCAGCCGGAACTGGTTGACCCCGCGGCGATCCCACTCGTCCCAGGCAGTGTCGGGCGAAGTTGGCGGGCTGGGATCACGCTCGAGCACGGTCACATCGTGACCGTCGTTGGCGAGCATCATCGCCGCACACGTTCCGACCAAGCCACCACCGATGAACAGAACTCGTGCCATTGCATCCCCTTCGTCGCGAATTCTTCGTCACCCTAACCGGCGTGGATCAGTAGATCGTCTGACGAACCCGCTCCGGGTAGGCGGCGTCGTGAGCCTTTCCGTCGAAGGCTCCGCAGGTGATCGCTTCCATGATCTCGCCCACCGTCGGCAACTCGGACGCGTCACGATGGCAGGAGACATCCCAGAGGTTCGAGCGGATGAGCGCCTTCGGGCATTGGGTGTACACCGCGGTCGTCGTGACGACGATGACCGTGGTCGGCAGCTTGCCGTCGATCGCGAAGGATTCTCGTAGTGCCATGTCGATGGACAATTCGGCGGTTCCGTTGACCCGTAGCGTTACGCCGATGCCGGGAACGAGGAACAGCAGCCCGATCCTCGGGTCGACCACGAGGTTGCGCAGGGTGTCGAGCCGGTTGTTGCCGCGTCGATCGGGCATCATCAGCGTGCGCT